>DATNKA010001096.1:0-20981 GCA_035603655.1 Candidatus Acidiferrales bacterium
GGGGGAAAACTCGCCGAGATGTAATGGGAAGCTGCAGATTCGTCCGATCAACCTCCTAACAATGGAAAGATACTGGGAAGACATAGCCTCTGTTTGGCACGATGGCACTTGGTCATTTATACTTACCGTTTGCCTTAACACTGTCGACGGAACTAGGAGTAGTTATCTTTCATGCCCAAGCGTACATTCCAACCTAACCGGCGCAAGCGAGTCAAGAAACATGGATTTCGCACGCGCATGAAGACCCAGGGCGGCAAGAAGGTGATATCCCGTCGCCGCGCCAAGGGACGGAAGCGGGTATCGGTAAAGCCCGGATTTCGCGAGTAGACTTTTCTGGTGCAGCTCACTTTCACGATTGAGACAGTCGGCCGGTTGCAGACTGAGCGCATGACGGCGAGCGCCGTGCGCTTAGCCGGGCTGGATTTCAGAATGCCACCAAAGAAGGCAGCACGATTTCCGCGCAGCGCAAGGTTGTTGCGCCATGCCGATTTCGAGCGCGTCTACAAACAGGGACGCCGACATTTTTCGGCGTTGATGACGGTTTTTTACTGGCCCCGTCCGGAGGCCAATGCTTCTGCGGAGATGCTGAGCGCAGCGCGGCCAAGGGTGCCTGCGCCACATGGGCTGCGTGTGGGATTTACTGTGGGGCGCGCGCTGGGCGGGGCGGTGCAGCGTAACCGCATGAAGCGGCGATTGCGGGAGGCGGTTCGCATGTCGTGTCCGGTGCCTGGAGTAGCGGCGGATGTGGTGATCAATCCGAAGAAGTCGTTGCTGGCCGCGGACTTCGCCGATGTGCTGAACGAAGTGAAACGCGTCTTCGTAGTGATTGAACAGAAATTGTCAGGGAAGGCGACAACGCGGGCGGAGGCACCCGCGCCACACGAGAATTGATGCAGTGCGCCCAATTTGTCACGCTGAAATTGTTGCGGGCCTATAAGTGGGCGATCTCGCCGATGCTGCCCGCTGCTTGCCGCTATGTGCCGACCTGCTCGGAATATGCTATGGAAGCGGTAGAGCGCTACGGCGCGCTGCGTGGGGGATGGATGGCCTTAGGCCGCGTGCTCCGCTGTCATCCATTTGCCGGGGCCGGGTATGACCCGGTGGTGCGCCGGACCATGGACGAGCCTCTGCAGAAGGGCGAGCGTACGCACCGAGAACTTGAAACGGTAATTTAACATTGGCCGACTTTAAGAATCCGCAACAAGAACCCGGCGCGGAGAAGCGGCTGCTTCTCGTCTTTCTTCTGACCTTTGTAGTCTTGATTGTTTTTCAACCGCTTTTGAAGAAATACATGCCGCAAGCCCCTGTTGCTCCGCAGAAACCATCTGTGCCGGAGCAAGTCGCAGCTGCGCCTGCGGTTGCCGCTGTGACAGCACCGGCGGCGCGCACTCCGGCAGCTGCCATCGGCAAGCAGGCTTCGTCGGAAACCGAAACCGTCATTGAGAACGATCTTTATAAAATTACGTTCACTAACCGCGGCGCGCAGGTGAAATCCTGGATTCTGAAGAAGTTCGATAATGATGCGCAGAATGGGCCGCTAGAGCTGGTGGATAATGCTGCGGCACAGAGCTATGGCCAGCCGCTATCGCTGTGGACCTATGACGAAACCCTGCGCAATAAATTAAGTTCGGCGCTTTACGTGGCATCGAGCGATGGTCGACTCACAGCTCCGGCCCAGATCAGCTTCGAGTATGCAGATCAGGATGTGGTGGTTCGGAAGACTTTCGCTTTTGATCACACATATGTTTTGAAGGTCGAAACGTCGGTGGTCTATAGAGGAGCCGAGATTCTTGCAGCGCCCGCATGGCCGGCGGGATTCGGCGACGAACGCACTCCCGCTTCCTATGCGGCGGCTCGGATCGATTACCACAACGACGCCTCGACCGAGCGCAGCACTTTTATCTTTCCCAGCTACATTTCGCGCCTGCCCATCAAGAGCATCAGCAGCGGCAATACTTTGAAAGGCCAATTCGAATGGGCCGGTACCGGGGATCAATATTTCACTGCGATTTTTATTCCGGACAATCCCCAATCGGCTGCTCTGATCACGCTGCGGAATCCCCTGGAGGTTCCGGCGAAGCCGGGCTCGAACGAGAACGCGAAAGTCGACGTTCTGGGCGCCGCGGTTGGCGACCTTAGAGGCCCAACCCATGAGCAAATGTATGTTGGCCCGAAGGAACTGGCGGTGCTTGATGCGGTCCCGGTCCCTAGCATCAGGAACGGTAACCCGAACCTGGGGGGCATCGTCGATTTTGGGCGGCTGGAAATTCTCGCCCGTCCACTCTTTCTGTGGCTGAAGTGGACCTACAACCACGTTGTGCCCAACTGGGGATGGGCTATCGTGATTCAAACGCTGATCATTGCGATCGCGCTCCTTCCGCTGCGAATCACACAGATGAAGTCGATGCTAAAGATGCAGCGGGTCGCGCCGCAGATCAAATCCATTCAGGAAAAATATAAGAAGTACAGCCTGCGCGACCCGCGCAAGGCTGCGATGAATGAGGAAATCAGCGCGCTCTATAAGAAGGAAGGGGTGAATCCCGCAGGCGGGTGTTTGCCGCTGCTCATTCAAATGCCCTTTCTGTGGGCTTATTACAGCATGCTGCGGGATGCGCTCGATCTGCGGCACGCACACTGGCTGTGGATCCACGACCTTTCGGCGCGCGATCCTTTGTTCCTGTTGCCGATCTTAATGGTGGTCAGTATGTTCGCCATGCAGAAAATGACGCCGCAAACTGGCATGGATCCGGCGCAGCAGAAAATGATGACACTCATGATGCCTCTGATGATGGGGTTCATTTTTTTCAACCTCGCCGCTGGCTTGAACCTTTATTATGCGGAGACCAATTTGATTCAGATGGCGCAGCAGGCCGTGATGAACCGGACCAGTTTGGGCCGCGAGATGCGTGAGATGTTGGAGAAGCGCGCGAGAAAGAAAGAGAAGTGAGAAGCTTTTTAACTCAAGCTTCCAGTTTGCGGCTTCAGGCTCGTGCCCTCCATGCAGGTTAGGATTATTTCAGCGATTGCAGTCCGCGCGGACTGCGCCCGCTTTGAGTGTGATGAGATCGGCTGCAAGCCGAGAGGCTTGGAGCTGACAGCCAAGAGCTTTCTCTATGGATAAAGTTGCCGCTGCGAATAGAATCAATGAATTTCTGAAGGCTGTTGTTACTCACGGCGGCCTTCATCTTAAGTACCGTATTGTGGTGGACCCGCCGGCGCTGAGCGAATGGGAAAAGCCGGAAATCTACGTCGACTTTTCGGGACCGGATTCGACGCTGCTCCTGGATCGCGGCGGAGAGCTTTTGCGCGCTCTCGAATTGCTGGCGTTTGAGATTTTGCGCCTGGCCTCAGGCGACCACGAGAAGATTTCATTCGATTGCAAGAATCAGCGATCCTTGCGGTTGAAGGAATTGCGTATGGCCGCGAGCGTGGCTGCCGAGAAAGTCCGGCAAACGGGTGTACCCTTCCAGTTTGCTCCGATGTCGTCGCGGGAGCGGCGCATGGTCCACTTGGCCTTGCGCGACGAACCTGGCCTGCGCACGGAGAGCGATGGCGAAGGCCGCGACCGGTCTGTTGTGTTGTACCCGGCTGATTACAAGTCGAACAGCGGGAAGCCGGCGCGGCGCACGCTGCCGTAGCCGCCTTTCAGAACCGTGGCCTTGGATGCTCCTGTAACATTGTAGTGATGGATTTCCGCTTGCAGGTTGGGCTTCCGCTTTTCGCAGGTATGCTTGCGTTGGTTTCTGCCAGCTTCGCGCAGCAGCCTGCGGCAGCGCGTCCGACTTCTAGCAGTCAATCTTCCTCCAATCAATCTTCCTCCAATCAACATGCCCGCAAAGCCGTGCCGGGGGTGGAGTCCCGGCTGGATGCGGGATCGGTAAGCAATGGCGTGTACCGCAATCCGGGCTTCGGGTTTACCTGCAAGATTCCGCTGGGATGGGTATTGCGGACGCAGGAGATGAACGCGCAGAAGAATGAGGATGCGGAGACTGACGCAGGGCAAACGGCGAGTGAGCCGGCTAAAAGTGGGCGCGTCCTGCTGGCGGCGTTTTCGCGTCCCCCGGAGGCGCGGGGCGAAGATGTGAATTCTTCAATTCTGGTTGCGGCGGAGAGCATGGCGGCCTATCCGGGGTTGCAAGAGGCGGCGCAATATTTTGGTCCGGTGAGTGAGGTCGCCAAAGCACGGGGACTCGAGTTGATCGAAGATCCTTACGAGTTGCAGATTGGCACAAAGACGGTTGTACGGGGGGATTTTCAGAGAGACGTAGGGACACGAGTAATGCGGCAGTCCACGCTGGTGATTTTGGGGCATGGATATCTGGTGTCGCTGACTTTTATTGGCGGTACGGAAGATGAGGTTGAGGAGTTGGTACAGGGACTGGGGTTTGGAGCAGGTGCAAAAACGCCAGCCCATTGAAATCATCAAGTCATTGGGAGGAACTTGTCCGGCCGGATGAAACTTAAATTACCCGAGGGCTTATTCAAAGCATATTTATTCGACTGCGACGGTACCATCGCTGATTCGATGCCGCTCCACTACAAGGCGTGGAAGAAGGCGCTTGGTGAATGGAATTGCGAATTCGAGGAAAAGCTCTTCTACGCATGGGGTGGGATGCCAGTAGCGGAGATTATCTCGACGCTGAACGAAAAACGTGGACTGAGTATGCCGGTGGAAACAGTGGCGCATCGGAAAGAAGCGCTCTATTTCGAACTACTCCCGCAACTCACGGCGGTTCCTGATGTTTTGGAGCAGATTGAGGCGTGGTACGGGAAGATTCCATTCGCGGTAGTGTCGGGAAGCACGAGGGAATCGGTGACCGCCTCTCTGATTGCGCTGAAGCTGCTTGATCGCTTCGATACGATGGTGTGTGCTGGAGACTACAGCAAGAGTAAGCCCGAACCCGAAGCATTTCTGCTAGCAGCGGCAAGGCTTGGAGTACAGTCGGAATTCTGTTTGGTCTTCGAAGACACCGCTATGGGTATTCAGGCAGCGACGGCCGCTGGCATGGCTTCCGTGAAAGTTCCTTCGCCGCTGGAGAGGAATAAATCAGTCTAGCGGTTCGGGCTCGAGGGCTATGTTGGTTTCGCCGGCGGCTTTTTTTTGGGCGTATTTTTTCATCCAGGCTTCCCAGCTTTTGCCGGCGGCGGTATCGCGTCCAGTGAAGGCGAGGGCGGCGATGTCGGCATAAGAGATTGAGATTTTTTCGTTGGCGTTCTTGGGATAGAGGCGAACCACAGAATCCTTCAGCGTCGCGGCGCCGCGCCGGTCGAAGAGATAGCCTTCAATTTTCGATCCGTCTTTGCGGGTGATGGTTACGTCACCGCGATAGTCGAAGGCTTTTTCGAGAGCGGCGCGAATTTCTTCGTCGCTTGCGAGTTGCGGGATCCAGCCCTCGAGTTTCTCGTGAACCGTGCCAGGAGCCAGTTCGAGCGCGTCAGGATTTGTATGTGGCACGGCCTGCGCGGCTTCGTGATCGAAGTGGCCGGATTCTTTTCCTGTCATAAGCTTCAATGCGAAAGTCAGGCGCGGGTTTCTTGCAGAGAATCGCTGGTCGCCGCGATCTGCACGAGCGGGTGAACCGGAGCTTGCGGTTCGTCCAGCAGGCGAAGCGCTTCGTCATCGTGATAACTGGTGAACAGCGTGGCTTTCACCGTGGCGAGAAATCCGCCTAGCGAACTAAAGGTGGCATTAACCGCGGAGGCCTCGTAGCCGCTGTGGACCATGCAATTGGCGCACGCAGGATTGCCCGACTCGGTGCCGTAGTTGCTCCAATTCGTGGTCGAAAGAAGTTCGTTGAAGGTTTCCGCGTAGCCATCCTGCAGAAGATAGCAGGGCTTCTGCCACCCGAAAATGTTGTAAGTGGGCATACCCCATGGCGTGCACGGGTAGGTGCGCTTGCCCATCAGAAATTCCAGAAACAGTGGCGAAAGATTGAAGCGCCAGTTCTTCTTGCGGTTCGACAGGATCGCGCGGAACATGCGGCGGGTGCGGGCGCGCCCCAGGAAGTGCTTTTGGTCAGGAGCCTTATCGTAGGAGTAACCGGGCGACAGCATCATGCCTTCGAGCCCGAGCTCCATCATGTCGTCGAAAAAGGCGCGGACAGATTTTGGATCGGCGCCGTCGAACAGCGTGGTATTGGTGGTGACCCGAAAGCCGCGGCTAAGGGCTTCTTTGATGGCGTCAAGGGCGATGTCGTATCCCCCTTCACGGCAGACGGCGAGGTCATGCTCTGCGCGCTGGCCGTCGAGGTGGACGCTGAAGGTCAGATACTTGCTGGGCTGGAAGAGACTTATTTTTTCTTTCAGCAGCAGAGCGTTGGTGCAAAGATAAATATATTTCTTGCGGGCGACCAGCCCTTCGACGATTTCGCCAATCTGCGGATGCATGAGCGGCTCGCCGCCGGGTATGGAGACCATCGGCGCGCCGCATTCGTCAACCGCGCGAAAACATTCTTCAGGCGTGAGATCTTTTTTCAGGATGTGGGCGGGGTACTGGATTTTACCGCATCCAGCGCAAGCCAGATTACAACGGAAGAGAGGCTCAAGCATGAGCACGAGCGGGTATTGCTTACGGCCGGCGAGTTTCTGGCGCAGGACATAGGAGGCTACAGTCCACATCTGTGAAACGGGTACTGGCATTCTCGGTCGGAACTCCTGTGTCTCATATCTTATCAGGGACGCTTGGTTAGATGGGACTGGACCGCCCGGAGGTGCCGGAAATTGAAACCTGTAGCCGCTGAGTTTTTTCCACTGCCGAACGTGACTAAAGTACCGCCATGTCGGCTCGAAACCCCCTCCCAAAGGGGACGTTTACTGGCCCGATTCGGGGCCTCTGGAGGCTCGAAAACATCGCGCTTCCATGGTATAATTGAACCAGTCGCCTTCGAACCTAAGTATAAGACATTTCAATAACTTGAAGTCAATTCGTGGGGCGCAGTCCGAGGTAGGCCTGAAGGGAAATTTCGGGTCCCGCCGGGCTCGGTTCTGTACAGAAATTCGGGGGCACTCTCCCGCGGAGCGGTATGGCCACCAAAGAGATCAACACTCCCATCGTAGAAAGCAAAACAAAAAACGGAATTGTTACCCCCATCGCTGGAAATGGTGGCGGCAAGAACGACTATAACGCCGACTCGATCAAAGTGCTGGGCGGTATGGAAGCGGTGCGCAAACGTCCGGCGATGTATATCGGTTCGACGGGCGATCTGGGACTGCATCACTTGGTCTATGAAGTGGTGGACAACTCGGTGGATGAGGCCTTAGCCGGTTTCGCGACCAAGATTGAAGTCACGATTCACATCGACAATTCAATCACCGTGATCGATGACGGGCGCGGCATTCCCGTCGATGATATGGATATCGATGGCGAAAAAGTTTCCGCGGCGCAGGTGGTGATGACGACGCTGCACGCCGGGGGAAAATTCGATTCGTCCACTTATAAGGTTTCCGGGGGATTGCACGGCGTTGGCGTCTCTTGCGTAAACGCACTCAGCGAGGAACTGGAGCTGGAAATTTGGCGCGATGGCGCAACCTGGGAACAGACCTATTCCAAGGGCGAACCCACCAGCCGGATGAAGAAAGCGGGCGCGGCCAAGCGGCGGGGGACCAAAGTCCACTTCCTCCCCGATCGCAGCATTTTTACTGCGACAGAATATAACTACGACACGCTGGCTCAGCGCTTGCGCGAACTCGCGTTCCTTAACAAGGGATTGCTGATCACGCTGACTGACGAGCGCTCGACCGACGCGAAGACGGGCGAGGCCAAGCACGCGGACTTCAAATACAACGGCGGCATCGCGGAGTTCATCAAGCATTTGAATCGCGGCAAACAATTGCTGCACGATAAACCCATTTACATGGAAGCCGAGCGCAGCGGCGTGGCCATGGAGATCGGGCTGCAGTACAACGACGGGTATTCGGAGTCGGTGTTCAGCTTCGCGAACAATATCAATACGATCGATGGGGGCACGCATCTTTCCGGCTTCCGCATGGCTCTGACCCGCACCATCAACTATGCCGGGCAGCAAATGGGACTGTTTAAAGATGTGAAAGAAAATCTCACGGGCGACGATGTGCGCGAAGGATTAGTCGCGGTGATCAGCGTGAAGTTGTCGCAGCCGCAGTTCGAGGGGCAGACCAAGGGTAAGCTGAATTCCGACATTGCCGGCATCGTTCAGGCGTTCATCAATGAGCGGCTGGGAGCGTTCTTCGAGCAGAACTCAACCGTGGCACGGAAGATCATCAACAAGGCAGTCGACGCGGCGCGGGCGCGCGAGGCGGCGCGGAAAGCGCGCGACTTAACGCGGCGAAAAGGAGCGCTGGATTCCGGCGGTCTGCCCGGCAAGCTGGCGGATTGCTCGGAGCGCGATCCGAATCGCTGCGAATTGTTTCTGGTTGAGGGCGAGTCCGCTGGTGGAACCGCGAAGCAGGGACGCGACCGGCGATTCCAGGCGATTCTGCCGTTGAAGGGCAAGATCCTCAACGTCGAAAAAGCCCGCTACGACAAGATGCTGGCGCACGAGGAAATTCGCGCCATGATTACCGCTCTCGGTACGGGTATCGCCAAGGATGATTTCGATCCCACCAAGGTCCGGTACGGGAAAATCATTCTGATGACCGACGCCGACGTGGACGGATCGCACATCCGCACCCTGCTGCTGACGTTTTTCTTCCGCCACATGCAGGAACTGATCAAGCGTAACAACATCTATATTGCGCAGCCGCCGCTGTATTCGATCAAAAAGGGAAAATCGATGCAGTACATCAAGGACGACGACGAGTTCGATAAAGTGATGCTGAAGCGCGCGGCGGACGGGCTCATCGTACGTTACGGCGAAGGCGCGGCCAAGCTGGAAGGTGCGAATCTGACGCGGTTTATGAGCGTGCTGAAGGAATATCTCAATTTCTTCGACAAGGTAAACAAGCGCCTGCGGGATGAGAGTGTCACTGAGCTTCTGCCCCGGATGGATTTTTCGAAGCACGCGGATTTTGAGGGTGACAAAAAAGAGCCGCCGAAGAAAATTGAGAAGCTGGAAAAAGAATTGAAGCGGCTGCAGAAAGACCGGAAGTTCAAGAGCGTGGAAGCTGTGTTTGACGAAGAGCACAATCTGTGGGAAGCAAGGTTCGTTAACTCGCAGGGATCGGAGCACGTGATCAACTGGGAGCTGGCCTCCAGCGCGGAGTGCCGGCAGTTGATTTCGAAATTCAAGCAGATCGAGCCGTATCTGGAGCCGCCGTTCGTGGTGGAAGCGATAACCAGGACCGGCGCGGCGAGCAAGGAAGATGAAGCCGAGGACGATGAGGCTGCGGAGCCGGATGAAAAGTCCGGAAAGAAAACCGCCAAGGCTGCGCCGAAGAATCGAGCGGTGATCGAACCGGTGGAGAAGGCGACGGCGCGCGAGCTGTTCGAATATGTAAAGAAAGAAGGCAGCCGCGGTTATGACGTGCAGCGCTACAAAGGTCTAGGTGAGATGACGGCTCCGCAGCTGTGGGAGACGACCATGGATCCGGAGCGACGGACTTTACTGTCGGTGAAGCTGGAAGATATTGCCGAGTGCGAGACCATCTTCACTACTCTGATGGGCGAGGATGTGGAGGCACGCCGGAAGTTCATTGAAGAGAATGCGCTGGACGTGAAGAATCTGGATATTTAGCAGCACCGCTGGCGGAGGTAGCTCAGGGGCTAAAGCCCTTATCAGTCCAGCCTGCATGGCGCAGGCTGAAGCGCTGCGCCACCCAAAATCGCAACCAAAAATTACCACAAGAAATCGCCACCCAAAATCACATCAGAGCGGCCACGGTGGCCCCCCCTTCTGGTTCAGCATTCTAGACTGCCCGGCTGCGCTCGGCGGACAGCCCGGGGCCAGGCGCCTGTCCCTACATAAGCCAGCCCAAGGTTCACTTCAGGCCTTCGACCAAATACAAATCTGCCAACATTCTGTGATAGCCGAAGACGCAGCTTTTGGCGTCGGGGGTCATGTAGATGGGGCCGATGTTTTCGACTCCGGCGGGATCGGAGGGCATGAGCTCTTTCCAGAGAGTACGTTGTCCGGATTGCACGTCGAGCCGATAGACGCGGGCGGGTAGCTCGCCAGGCTGATAGATGTAGAGCGAGCGTCCATCGGCGCTCCAGGTGATGGGTTGCTCGCCCTGACTAATGCCGGCGACGAGCTGAGGTTCGCCACCGGCAACGGGATACAGATATCCCTTTTGATCGGGGCCGATGGCGGCGATCTGCTGCGAGTCGGGAGAGAGCGCAAACGCTGTCCCGCTGACCCCTTCCTGTGAAATCGCAACGCTCTTGCCCGAGGCCAGGTCGTAAGTATAGAAGCGAACGCCCTTCCCGGGCTCGTCGGCGGAAAACAGAATGCGTTTTCCGTCGGGGAACCAGTGGGCCCAGCTGTGATTGACGTTGTCTTTTGTGAGGTCTCTCGGTTCACCCGCTGCAGTAGGCAGGAGCCTGAACTGGGAGGGCGACTCCTGGGTTTGCGCGATCACCCATTTCCCGTCTGGGGAAAGAGCTACAGCGCCCCCTTCGCCAAGTAGGACCGCCGGCGAGCCATCCGTTTTGCGAATGTAGACCGCATAGGTCAAGCCACCGGATTTGGAGTAGTCCAGAGCGCCGCCGCCGCCTTCTTCGTCAAACAGCAAAGTCTTGCCATCCGCCGATAAATCGGAGGGAAAGGTATAGTCGAGCCAGGAAAGCTCGTGCTGCTTGGGATCGCTGGCAAAGACGCCCAACAATTCACGGCGCCAGGTGGCGCGGACCAGGAGCACGCGTCCATCTTTTGCGATGTCAAGCAACATGAGTGCGCCAGGGAGGCGGGCGACGATGCGCTGCTTGCCATCAAGCGACGTGGCGTAGAGGGTGCGATCGGTGCCCGACCTGCTTGCGGTGAACCAGATCTCTTTTCCATTGGGAGCCCAAGCCAAACCTTGAATCGTGAACCACTGGCTGGAAAGAAGCTTTTTGTTGCCCGCGAGATCGACGACCGCAAGCGAGCCGCTGTCATCGCCCTGCTGCGGATGATCTGCGAATGCGATGAGGTCACCCTTGGGCGAGACGCGAGGATGTCCGATCCAGCCGCCGGTTTGATAGAGAGGTTTCCCAATGGGAAGCTCGAGGCGATTCCGCCCGCCCATATCGCGGACCACGGCGAGATTGCTGCCGTCCGGTGACCAGTCGGCCCACTGAACCTGCTCCAGCATTTCGCGCGGAGCGCCTCCGGAAAGCGGAGCGCGCGCCAGCGTACCCATGCTTACCCAGGCACCGATAGCCTTGCTATTGAGCAACACCGCCATCTCGGAGCTGGGAGAGATCGACATGAGCTGGGTGCGGCTGAGGCCCATGGAACGGGACTCCGGGGCTTCTGGACGCGCAGTAAATACGTCAACCGGATTTCCTTGCCATGCGGCGCTGTACAGAATAGTTTGGCCATCGGGGGCAAATCGCGCGGAGCGGATGCTGCCACGGCGGAAGGTGAGCTGCCGGTAGATAGGAGGTTCTAGCGGTGCGGCGCCGAAGAACATTCTGCCCGCAAACAGACCACCAGCCGCAGCCACGAACAACCCGATCGCGAAAATCAGTACGCCGGCCGGCATCTTGCGGTGAGTGGTCTCGGTTGGGGATGCTACTACCGCGGTAGAGGACGAGGCCTGAGCCGGCTCGGTCACCACCGAAGTGCGGGAGGAATCGATAGAACGTTTAAGTCGCTTCAGATCGGCGCGCAGTTCAGCCGCAGACTGGCAGCGCATGTCGCGATCTTTTTCAAGAGCCTTGCTGATGATTTCTTCCAGCTTGGGAGGAAGTTCCGGAACCAGACGGATGGCAGAGGTCGGCTGACGATTGAGAATTGCCTCGGTGACGACTGCCGACGTTTCTCCGCGGAAGGGCAGGATGCCGGTCGCCATTTCGTAGAGCACGACCCCGAAGGAGAACAGATCGGTGCGTCCGTCAAGCTCCTTGCCCCGCAACTGTTCCGGCGACATATAGGCGACGGTGCCAACGGCGCTGCCCGGACTGGTGAGGTCCAAACCGGCAGCATCGGCCAGAGTTTGTGAATCGCCGCTGGTGGGGCGGGCGGCGCGGGTAATTTTCGCTAGCCCGAAATCGAGAATCTTGGCGTGACCGCGATCGGTGACGAAGATGTTCGCCGGCTTGATATCGCGATGGACGATCCCTTTGCTGTGCGCGGCCTCGAGGGCGTCGGCAACCTCGATCGCCAGGGTGAGCAGGCGCTCAAACTCCATCGGCTTGCCATTGATCAGGTGTTTTAGGGTTTCGCCGCTGAGACACTCCATCACGATGAAGAGATGACCCTCGTGCTGGCCGATTTCGTGAATGGTGCAGATGTTGGGATGATTCAGCGAAGACGCGGCGCGGGCTTCACGGCGAAAGCGTTCGAGCGCCTGGGGATCTTGGGAAGAATCGTCGGGAAGGAATTTCAGGGCGACGAATCGTCCGAGCTGAGTGTCTTCCGCCTTGTAAACGACACCCATACCGCCCCCACCAAGAAGTTCGAGGATGCGGTAATGGGAGACGGTCTGGCCGATCATGGACGAAGACGGACCCTGGATTCCACGGTCTTTTGAAACGTGAGCCATCTTAAGGGGGAATTGGGGAGCGAGTCAATTTGTATTGCCAAGGGGTGGTGGTGCAGTTTGTTGGTCATCCGGAAGCAGCGTTTTTTGCGCACCGCAGGATCTGGGCGAGCCGCGCGAAGCGTCGCGTTGTTGCGACGCAATCATCGCGCGTTTGGCTGGCTTCCCTCCCAAGCTGCGCCACTACCTGCCAAGGCAGAGTTGGCTGCCCGGTGCCAGATCAACTGGCTGGGTGCCGGACGGTGGCGATGTCCTGCAGGAGCTCGGAGGCCTGCCAGTCGGCACCGTGATACCACTTGTAGATTTTTCCGTCAGGAGAGACAACGGCAGTGCTTAGGGAGTGGGTGATGAGTCCCCCGTCTTGCCTGTAGGTGAGGGCGAAGTACTCGGCAAATTCGGGCAATTCGGTTTGCGGAATCGCGGCGAATTCCCAATGGGTGAACAGCTCAGGGTCTTTGCTTCCCGTGGACGAAAAGCCGTAAGCGCGCAGAACCTTGGGCGTGTCGTGAGCCGGATCGAAGCTGATGCTGAGCAGGTGAGTCTTGCCGTACCGGGCGGGATCCGCCCGGATCTGCCGGTCGAGCGTGGCGAACTCATGACTCACGCGAGGACAGAAATCAGGAAAGGGGCAGCGCGTGTAGATGAGAGTAAGCAGCAGCGTCTGCCCGCGATATTCGTGGAGGGAGATTGACCTGCCATTTTGATTGACGAGCTTGAAGTCCGGCACCTGATCGCCGGGCTCGGGAGTGTGCACGGTCGCTGTGGGCTTGGCGCCCTCAGCTTTGGTGCGTCCGGTGATCTTCACATTTTCCAGCCAGTATTTGTCGGCGTCGACGACCACATCGGCGGTAATGGAGTCGCCGGGCTGCAGTTGATCGATTTGCGCGGGAGGCTTGAAGGTGTAGGACATGACCATCGCATCCATGAAGCCCGCTATGGGTTCGTTATCGATGTTAGCCGTGCTGCCGTTCTTGTCTATGGAGATGACTTTTCCTCTGAAGGGATAGCGTTTTCCTCCGGACTGAGAGGTTGCGGCTTCAGGCTGCGACTTTGCGCGATTGCAGGCGGCGGCTAAAGTGAGCAGGGCACACAGTGCAAAAAGCAAGAAATGTCGCAAGCAGAATTCTAACGATGATGAGTTGTGCTGGTCAGTCATATTCAGTCTTCTTTCATTATCTCCGAACTTAGTGCAGCTCTCGCCCCCCCGATTTCAATAGTGGAAGCGATAGCGTAGTTCAAGGTAAATCTCGCGGGGGTTATTCCAGTGGAAGCCGCCGAAGGTGACGCTATTATCGAGTTCGACGCGACGGTTGGCGACATTGATGGCGTTGAGCGAGGCGGAGAAGCGCTCGCCGAAATCCTTGCCGAGGGTGAGATCGAAAGTTGTGTGTTGTGGCAGATAGTTGCCAGGATAAGGCTGGCCGGGAAATGCATTGGAGAATCCCGATCCGTAATAAACGTTGGTGGAAGCATAGGCGCGCCAGGGAAGAGTCACGTCGCCACCGACGTTGAGCGTGTTGCGCTGGTCGTGATCGAGTGGCGATAAGCCGGCGGGTAAGGAAAAATCAGTGAGGCCGCCGCTGATGGCTCCTCCGCCCTCGGCAATTTGATTGGAATAGGCGAGGTGAATCTGGCCACGATGCGCGATGCGCGGCGAACGGAGCGTAACCTCCCATCCTCGAATCACCGCCTGGGCAATGGTGATGGGGAAAAAGAGGTTGGATTCGCCGATGTTGTTGTGGTCAAAAAAATTCACCACGTTAGTGCGGAAGTTATCGGCATCGAAGACCCATCCGCGCAAAGGGATGGTCACACCGAACTGGTGTTCTTCATCGCGTTCACCAGGGAGAGCGATGAATCCAAGATTGCTGGCTTGTGCGAAAGCCAGCAGCGGCCCAGAAGCCGTTATAAGAGGCGGCGCTTGATAGTAGTGGCCGTAGAAAGCGCGGAAGGTCCAGTTGAGATGCGGTAGGTTGAGGGCGACGCCGAAGCGCGGGCTGATCGCGCTCTCCGAAACTCCGCCCGAGAAGTGCGTGGGCCGCATGCCGGCGGTTAGCGTAAGCCAGGGAATGGGCTTGAATTTGTCGTCAACAAAGAATGCTTCCAGGCTGCCGGTGGGGTGCTCGGCATCGGTAAAGGGAGTCCCGCTGGAGTTGTTGAGCACGCCGAACAGCTCATTATCCTGCTGATAGAAACTGTACACACCCACTTGCAGATTATTCTTCGAAACGTTTGCGCCGAAACTAACCTGACCTCCACCATAGGTTGAGCTGCGATGCTCGGTGGTGGCGACCGGATCGGTGAGGGCGCTGTCGTAATCGGCCGCGTTACGGTGAAAGAAAGGCGAGACCGTCAGCAGTAGCTTTGAATTGAACGTGTGCACCCAGGAGAAGTTTGCCATGGCGTCGGATTCGTGATCGCCGTCGCGAAGGTTGAGGCTGGGATACTGCGCCGCAAATCCGTTCGCGGCGATGGGCGCATTCTCGATGTCGTTGGGGTTGGGATCGTACGGAATTTGATAGTAATCCTTGCGCAACGAAGTTATGAAGCGCAGCTGGTTCGCAGGGTCAAGGTTGAAAATGAGAGATCCGAAGCCGCCATAGCCATTTTCGGCGTCGTGAACAATCTGTGGAACCGGCGTCTGAATTCCGAGATTGCTGCGGTTGGCGTTGACGCTGGCGTAATAGGCGAAGCGCTCGCTGTGACTGCCGAAGCTGAGGGCGTCATTGGTTTGGTAGAAATTCCCCGCACTGAGAACGAGCTCCGCTTGGCTGTTACGCTCGAAACCGGTGCGCGGGACGACGTTAAACACGCCGTAGGTGCGGTCGCCGAATTCCGCGCCGTAGCTTCCGCGATCGACTTCGAGATAGTCAATGTCCTTGGGATCGAATTGCGGGCCGAGGTTGGAGGCGATATTGGTGTTGGGCACCGGAACGCCGTCGATGAGCCAACTGGTTTGGTGGCCGCCGCGAATGTGCAGTTGGTCGTGGGTGATGTAGGCCCCGGGAACGTAGTCGGTGATCATGGCCAAACTGTTGCTGCGGGCTGCGCCGGGCGTGTGCTCGATATCGAGCCGGCCGACCAGCGTGGTGGTGGTGGCGGAATCAGTCGGAATGGCTTCGGGCGCTCCCGAGACTTGGACGGTTTCTTTGTTTGTTGCGACGCTAAGCGAAAAATGCAGAACCGGCTGCGATCCGGAATTCACACGAAGATTCGCCGTGGCCTGATTAAAACTGGGCGCCACAACCGTCAAGCTATATTCACCGAGAGCGACCGCGTTGAAAATGAATTGGCCAGAGGAATCTGTGTTGCTAGTCGCGGCCCAGTCCGAGGTTGTGGATCGTAGCGTGACCATAGCGTTTTCCACGGGCCGATGCTGAGCATCGTGGACGATGCCCCGGACCGATCCGAAAACCGAGCCGAAGGCGGCCAGAGTCAGCATCAGGAACGGCGCCAATAGAACAATGCGAGTGGAACGCATGCAGTCTCCCCTGACATCTTCAGTCCAGCGCTTAAGCCCAAGGTCATGATGAGCATTTATCGCAGCGCTGAAGCGTTGCGCCAGCAACCAGAACTCCTGGCGGGCGGCACTTTGAACTTGTTGAGTATGAGACTTAGATCAGGCGATCGAGGAATGCGGCGGGGCGCGGCTGAGTTGCAAACCGAGGACGCCAGCGTCGAGAAAAACTGGATCTCGCGGGTTCAGGCGATTGGCGACGCTGCGGACGTAGAAAGTTCTGACCAGGCTCTGCCCATGAGCCCACCGGACCTTAGTTACAGCCCGGCAGCAGTCATGGTTACAGCAATCACCACCGCGCAACGCCAGCTGTTCGCTTGCTATAAGCTGCGATTCGTGGCAGTGGCGAACTGATTTCCTGAGGCAGCAGGCATGCGGCGGTGGGGCGCAGATCGCCAACGCGACCGGGACGAGGTTACCCACGAGCGCGAGTAGTAACAGGAACTTGGCGATCCGTTGATGCATGCTTAACTCTTGAAGCTTATCAACCTACAGATGCCGAAGGCAACGAGAAGGCAACAAAATGTCTCGTTGCTCCCCGGTTAAGAGTGCGACCTGAAGCTGGAAACAGATTGGCTAATGCATGAGGACGTACCAGCCGCCATTGGTGAAGGTGGCGACCAGGTTCATCATGACAAACATGAGTCGTAATGCCAGCCCGAACCGTTTCCCGCCCCAGAAGCCTCTGTGCCAGTTGAAATCTTTTTCTGAAATGGCGCCGAACATGATCAGGATCAGACCGAAAGCAGCGAGCTGGGTGAGAACTCCAAAAGCCACGCCCAAGCTTCCCGCGACCTCGGCGATGCCAAGAAAGTTGTGAAGCCCATTCCGATGCTCCTGGCGCGGCCCGTTGGATCTTTAAGATCGCCATAGCCGCTCGCCGCGGTCATGCTCTGCCGTTAATTTTGGCCCACCACCAGCGTACGCCGACGAAAAGGAAACGCCAGTCCTGAAAAAACTCGGGAGGTTTGCCTTCGAACGCATGCCCGATGAATTGGAATATCCATCCCAGAATAAAAAGACCGAGGGCGTAGGGCCACAGCCGATGCTTAAAGATGGCACCGACAAAAACGAGGATGGCAATGAGAATCGTCGGAATGCCCAGGGTATGGCAGGCTCGGTTTACCGGATGGCGATGGCTGGAGGCGTATTGGGCGATCCATTGCTCACTGGTGCGGTTGCCTAACATGGCCAGAGGATAATACACCGGATGCAGGTTCTCCGCATGTTTTCACAAGTTGAGGCTGCCGCTTCCCGCGTGGTAGCATCCTAGGTTTTGGCGGGTGATGTTGGGCTGGCCTGTCTACTGCGGTTTTCTTCTGGCCTTCTCTTTTTTCACCCCGCGAAGGAGCCTACTCGTGAAAGTTTATACCGGAGAAAACATACGAAATGTTGCGATTGTGGGACACGGGCACGCAGGGAAAACCACGTTGCTCTCGGCCATGCTTTATACGGCGGGAGCAACCCCTCGGCTGGGACGGGTGGACGATGGAACGGCGACAACAGATCACGACGAAGAAGAAGTCGCCCGCAAGATGTCGATTGCGGCCTCTGCAGCCTATGCGGAATGGGGCAAGACGAAAATCAATGTGATCGATACGCCCGGGTTCAATATGTTCGTTCACGAGGCCCGGATGGTCCTGCCGGTGGTGGATGCCGCCATCGTGGTGGTGGACGGTGTGGCGGGCGTGGAAGTGGTGACGCAGCGAGTGTGGAACGATTGCGAAGAGTACAAGACGCCGCGACTGATTGTGGTAAACCGAATGGACCGCGACCGGGCGAATGCGGAGCGCGTGCTGGAAAGCTTGATCAATGCCTTCGGGAGGAACGTGATTCCGATCGAACTGCCGATCGGAAGCGAAAAAAATCTGACCGGCGTGGTCGACCTGGTCCGCATGAAAGCTTACACCTACGAGTTAGGCGGGAATGGCAAGGGAAAAGAGACTGAGATCCCGGCCAACATGCGGGCCGAGGTCCAGGAATCTCACGAACAGTTGGTCGAACTGGTGGCGGAGGGCGATGACAAGCTGATGGAGGAGTTCTTCGAGAAGGGTACGATTCCGGAGGAAGATCTAATTCCTGCGCTGCATAACGCCATTCGCGAGGACAAACTTTTTCCGGTGATCTTTTCTTCGGGGCTGGGCAACATTGGGGCCGACCGGGTGATGGATTTCATCGTCGATTACACTCCTGCGCCTTCAGAACATGAGTGGGTTCAGGGCGAGCCGGCGTCCTCGGGTAACGGGGACGCGCCCAAGCGGCATGAGGCGGATACCGAACCGGTGTCGCTGTACGTGTTTAAGACCGTCTCGGACGCGTTTGCGGGAAGGATTTCCTACTTCAAAGTCTTTTCAGGGGTGCTGAAGAATGAAGCGATGGTGCAGAATTTTTCGCGTGGATCGAGCGAGAAACTGTCGCATGTTTCCATCATGGAGGGGAAGACTGCTGTGCCAGTGACGGAGTTGCATGCGGGAGACATTGGGGCGGTGGCGAAGTTGAAGGACACGCTGACTGGCGACACACTGGGCGATAAGTCGGCACCCATTCTCTATCCGCGAGTCAAGCTGCCGGAGCCGGCGATTACTTTTGCCATCGAGCCGAAGAGCCGTGCGGATGAAGACAAGCTGGGGCCGGGGATCCACAAACTCATGGAAGAAGATGCGATGCTGCGCTTCTTTCGGGACGCGCAGACTCAGGAATTTCTGATTGCGGGGACAGGACAGCAACATATTGAAGTAGTGGTGGCGAAGCTGAAGAAGCGGTATCACACGGAAGTAGTGCTGAAGGCGCCTAAAGTACCGTATCGCGAGACCATCCGGGGGAAGGCTGACGTGCAGGGCCGCCACAAAAAACAGACCGGGGGGCACGGACAGTACGGCGATTGCAAGATCAAGATGGAGCCCATGCCTCGGGGCGGCCAGTTTGAATTCGTGAACGACATTTTCGGCGGAGCGATTCCGAAGAACTACATTCCGGCGATTGAAAAGGGAATTAAAGATGCGGCGGGGCGCGGATATCTGGCGGGATTTCCGGTGGTGGATTTCCGCGTAATTCTTTATGACGGGTCGTATCACGATGTTGATTCGAACGATATGTCGTTCCAGATGGCGGGGCGTATTGCCTTCAGAAAAGCGATGGAACAGGCGAAACCCACTCTGCTGGAGCCGGTGATGGCGGTCGAAATCACGGTGCCGGACGACTTTGCGGGCTCCATCATGGGCGATCTGAACAGTAGACGCGGGCGCATCCAGGGCATGGATAACAAAGGCGGCAATACCATTGTGAAAGCTGAAGTTCCCATGGCCGAAATGCTGACTTACGGCGTGGACTTGACCTCCATGACCCAAGGCCGCGGCAGCTTCAACATGGAAATGCACCACTACGACACAGTGCCGGGAGCGCTGCAGGAGAAGATTGTTGAGAAGGCTAAGGCGGCGCGGGGCGAGGTGAAGGAAGAGGAAGAGTAATTATTAGCGGGAGCCAGTCCAAGGTGCGGTGCCTCCCATTAAGATGGCTTTTCTGAAGCTCTGGATTGCTGCCCTCCGCCTTGGGTAGTGTCTCAGTTCGCCTGCAGAGCATTTGGCACAAGCACGAACAGGAGCACAAAAACCGGCCTTCGGAAACGAGAGAGGCACTAGGCCGCGCAATCGAAGATGAGCTTTTGGAAGACCCCCAAGTTGATCGCAAAGACATACTTGCGTCCCAGATGGCTGCGGCTCTTCGCGAAGAAATGGCTATGGATGCCAAAGGGCGGCGCTACCGAGTAAATCACGCTGTACGAATCACCCGCGCAGGTGTGCAATATACATTCTGGGCGAGTATGGCTTTGCACCCCACGATGCCACCGCCGTCATTGCCGCTTAAAATCAAAACTGAAACACTACCCCGGCTGGGGAATCCTTGCGGCAATTGAATTGGAAGAGTAACTTCCTGTCGGCGAAGGCGTGAATGGACGCGACACTAAAAGCGGTCCACACGGCGGTGGCGGCATCGCCATGGTTGAGCATTTCGAGCAAGTCACCCGATGATCACGACTTCGACTCTTCTTCGGAGATTCCGCTAGAAAAAGCTAGTAACATATTGGTGTCTCGTCCTTGAAAAAGTCGATTCCACTGTGAACTGCGACTGGATTACTGTTACAGCAACGTCCATTTTCCCGGACCCCGATTGAACTACGGTTACCTCCCTGAGAGCACAGCCCTCGGCGTACTCTTTTCAAACAGCCATGACCACAATGGATTCTCCCCAACGTCTACCGCGAAGCAGTATTCGCCGCCAGTTGCATCTTCCCGTCTCACTCAAGCTTGCCAACAAGGAACTGCATGGTCAGTCAGAGAACATCAGTAGTAATGGCATTCTGCTCTCCAGTGCTTTTCTGATTCCCGAGGGCTCTTCCGTAGTGATAGCGGTCGAAATTGTGCGATCTCGACCGGGTACCTTTTTGAGCGGTCGCGGCAAGGTTGTTCGAGCAGAGTCGCGAGGGACTGGAGATTTCGCCTTGGCGATCAAGCTGGATCGGGATTTCGAATTTGGCCAGGGAGCGAAATTCTTCCCAGCCAAGGATCGTGTCATTGCGAACAGAGGGGCCGCAACGGGCTGATAATCGCCATCTTCGCGGGGTTTATCGGGCCACTGATCGCGTGGCATATTGCAAAACGCCAAATCGAGTCCCCAGCCCCGGACGATCATCGCGGCCCCATGAGCCCAACTCCGAATCGGCTGAAGCGCAATTGTCGCTGAAGAAACTTGCGGGCCTTTTCCGAGGGTACACCCCTGGGACTCTCAGTGGCGGCGCCTACTTCCCCGACTGCACCTGTCGTGGCATCCCGGTCCCAACTCGCGGCGGCGGCATCTCCGGCACATGGGG
>DATNKA010001097.1:0-2243 GCA_035603655.1 Candidatus Acidiferrales bacterium
TGATGAGCAACGCGCAACCTTTGGCGACCGGAGTGACGGTCGGCTCCCCGGCCAATAACTTTCGCGGCGGTAGGGACGAAATGGTCGATTGGTGTACCTGTTCGGGCAACCGCGGCACCGGGGGGCCGTGGGTCGGAATTCAGAATGGGTACATGGGTCTTGAATTCAACATCAAAGGAACGACCCATTTTGGCTGGGCGCGTTTTACCGTTACCAACGAAGGAGCAATCACCCTCACCGGCTACGCTTATGAGACGGTTGCCCTCAAGCCCATTGTGACTGGAGATACTGGAGTAAACGACAACGAGTCCGTCAATCAACAAGGTTCGGCTGTTGCGCCAGAACTGGCACCGCCCGGACTTGGACAGCTGGCGATGGGCGTCATCGGGAAGTCGAGGCAGTAGAGACACCTAAACCAGAGAAAAAGCAATTCAGGCTGGCAGAAAATCAGCGGCCCGTTCGCTCTGGAAAGTTCGAGCGCAAGGGCCGCTTCCTTTTCACGCGATGCCTTCTGAGCCACCAGCGATGCACCCATCTGGATGCTGCTCCCACGCCCTTTCGCCGACAGGAACTGACACGAATGCAAAGCTTGGTTCGTCTCAGACGAACGCTGATGCTGGAAATCCTCTTCTCTTCCATGTCCGCTATCGTAAGGGAAAGCCGGGGCTTGGCGGAACTGGTCACCTATTCACGGGAGGCAGTTGTCGACACCAGGCCATTTCACGCTTTGAGCCGCAAAGCCGATTCTGAGTGCTATCGCGATATTTCAACCGCAACCACTCGCCAAGGACCTCACGTTTTAGAGAATGCGTAGTAGTACCAGCGTGTCCTCCAACCTCGACTCGCTCGCGGATGGTCTTCGGGCAAGACCTGGAGAAACGTAAATTGAAACTTGTCGAGTTCTGCAATTACTCGATTAGGTATGGCGCAGTGCGTCCACAGGCCCCCGTGTGATGGGTCGAACAGATACCCTTCTCCCAGCCAGAACGTTCGAGTTCTAATCCTCCGCAGGGCGCGCGGAACTGACTCGAGACCCACCCGGAACAGCGCTAGACCGATCTTCGCACAAGAGAGACCCGCCAAAATGAGACCGAATAGGAAACCACTTCCAGCCGAGAACCTGTTAGCCATAGTCCGCAACCTATCCCAGTCCCAGTGCCAACCCACAACAAGCGAGCGCGGATTGTGAGTGGAGAAGATAAGCGTTCCCCCCACTTTCAGAAGACGACGGCACTCACGCAGACATTGATGCCGCTTCTCATCTGGCACTAAATAGTCGATGCCGTTGAACGAGAACACAATCGCATCGAAGGACCCGCTTGCAAAGGCTGAAAGGTCGGCGGCATCAGCAACTTCGAACCGCTGCATCCGAAACTTGATGCGGCAAGCGCGGATCATCTCCTCGGAATAGTCAATCCCTACATAGGTCGATGCGATGCTCGAAAGATGAGGTGTTGTGCGACCGCCCCCTACTCCTAAATCAAGGAGAACTGCCCCCGGTTTTATGTGAGTCTCGAACAGCAACCGCTCGGCTTCAGTCAAATAATTCAAACAAGCATAATGGGCAACGATTTCGGGAGCGCGATAGACGCCGAGATTTTTAGTGTGGTCGGCTGCTGACATGGCTTTCCGTGGATAGGCAAACCATAATGTTAACAAGCGAGAGAGGACTCTGTCTCCCAAGCGTTCCTGTTTGATCTAGAAGTAGGGATCGAGAACAGATGGGATGAGAAGGCCGGTCTCCAGACGGGATGCTGTACGCTCCCAAGTTATCGAGGTGCTCGAAGCACAAAAGATAAAGGAGACCGGCAATGAAGAAGATTAGCACCAGAGCAGCAGCGCAGAGCAGGAATATTTCGCAGCAGAAACTGACCATTGGATTGGATTTGGGAGATCGCAACTTCTGGTACTGCGTGGTGGATGAAGCTGGCCAGATCCAGTTGGAGCAGCGAGTCCGTACGAATGCGAAGGCGTTGCAGGAAGTCTTCGGCACGATGCCGCGCAGTCGCATCGCGCTGGAAGTCGGGACGCATTCGCCCTGGATCAGTCGTGTGCTGAGCGACTGGGAACACGAAGTGATCGTGGCGAATGCGCGCAAAGTGCGGCTAATCGTGGAGAGCCGCAATCGTTATCCGAATTTCTGGCAGCGAAAGGCTTCTGGGTAATCCATCCACGCTATCGGGGAGCGTGGGAAAGTGATGGTCGCTTTCTGGAGAAGTCGCCCCATGAAGACATCATCGACA
>DATNKA010001098.1:0-7416 GCA_035603655.1 Candidatus Acidiferrales bacterium
GCCGGTTTTTATCCTCGGTAAACCCTGCATCTACAGCCTTTACCAGCCAGCGAAAACCATGGCCCGCTGTGTATAACTACAGGTAGGTACCTCACAATGAGGCAATGAGGACACGAAGGCATGGTAGCTAGGTGAGATGAAGGTAATCCCTTGAGCACCCGGAAGCTAACTTGGATGTCATCTGAACTCCCGGCTGTACTTCGTAGACTTCGTGATGAGCGTACTTATTGGCTAGATCGGTGACGGTTTGACCATTCGTGGCTGTAATGAACGGGACAACTAAATACGCTACTATGAAACACCTTGTCATGATTCCCTCCGAAGTGGCATTGCCGAATTTGAAGCTTAACGCCACCAAGCTGCTGTGAACAGGCATTAGAGCAAGCGTGCGCCGTTTGTTTGCCCACCCCACGAAAGATAGAAGACCCGATCTCGGCGCTCACGCCTCCACATTTTCGGCTGGAGATTTGCCCCAACAGCTTGTATAGAAAAAATTCCTGCTCTTGCCGATAATCGCATTCGCCCATGCCGCGAAGCACAATTGACTTCGACATCGTGAAGAAGATCGGCTTAACGCTGCCGGGCGTCGAGGCAAGCACAGCATGGGGCGCACCCGCGCTCAAGGTTCGCGGAAAAATGCTGGCGTGCGTGCCTACTCGCGTAGGGCAAGGAATTGCTGTTGGCGACTTGCTGGGCATACGAGGGCGCGAGGCAGATATAGCCACCATACAACGGTCGGCCATCTCCTGGTTGATGACCTCTCTGTGTTGTTGGGGCAGGTTCCAGCGTAACCGCAGCTCTGGTATTGCCGATTTATGCAGATGCGTCCCCGCTGCCACGGTTCTTAGCACGTTTGATCTTGACCTCGATCTCCTCGATACTGCTGGCAGTGTTCATTGGTTGGGTGTTTGTCTCAATCACAATGGCAACCCATCACTCTATAGTTCACTGAGACGACCGCAGTATGAGGGTTTTAAGCGTAATCGCCTGCTAACAACAGTTAAGGAGCCGTAGAACTCGGCAGCGTGAAGTCGATGTCGGTACGCCACTCGCCGTCGCCAAGTACGATTGCTTTCGCCTGTTCCTTGTTGGGCACACCGGGATAGTACACACGAGACCGCCACTCGGGGCTTCCGGTTTGCGACAGAAGGCCTGTGCCGACAAGATAGCTACCAGATTGCCTTCCTCCGACCTCAAAATGTCCCCGTTCGTCAGCAACGACGGTGAAAGGCTGTCCTTCCGGGGAGAGTGGAACAATTGCCACTTGCACGTACCTTGCTGGCTTGCCGTCCGCTGTCGTAACTCTTCCTGAAATCCTGCTATCCGTATGAAGTAGAAAATCGACATCCATGCAACCGTCCTGCAAAACGAATGTCGTCGTGTCTGGTGCCCACAGCCCCCGCTCCGTGTTGGTGGTCAAGTTATAGGAGTTCGGAGGCAGCTCAAACTCATAATGTCCCTTGTCGTCCGTCACTGCGGTGTATTCAGCGCCATCTGATACTCGCTTTGCGATTACCTTGCGACTCGGAACAGAAGCGAATTTCCACGGATTGTTGCTGACAATGCGACTCAGATTCCCGGTAAGGATGCCTGAATCTTTCAGCTGCGCCAAATGCCGCAACGTGGAAATATCTTGTTGCGCCTTCTCTATGGGCTTACTGGGGCTGTCATACGGAAGTATTAGCTCGTCGCCCTTTTGGTCACGATACAGATAGAAGAGCCATCTGTCCCCAGCCTGAATTTCTGTACGAAGACAGGCTTGGTTCGTTGTAGCGGTCACTTCGCCAACGGAGTCACCGAGGAAAAGTTCATCTGGGACTAATTCCAGACGTTTGTCAGTGTCTCCTATCTCGACCGCAGTCCGGACGGTCCCTGTGAATACCCGTGCATACTGCTGCGTACCGCATATCCTCCCAGCGGAACTCCCAAGTCCGCTGTGAAGACAGGTGACCTTCTTGCCATGGTACTCACGAACCTCAGTGATTTCCGCGGACAGGGATGGCACTACGCAGGTCACCGCCAAAGCGAATAGCCGAAGTCGCCATTTCCGCGAAACCAACATAACCCGGACATTATAGGCCGGGGAGCATGACTGGCGAAATATCGCGATTACGCGTTTTGACCCCTTGACCGAACGTCGGCACAATTCTCGGTGAGCGAAATCGCCTGATTGCAACAGTTATGGAGCCTTGGAACTCGGTATGGGTTCAAATATCAAACCTACGTCGACGCATCCGCGCTTCCAAACATGCGGGCTGCCCCTTTGAAAGTGGTTTTTTACTTCTCGCAAGCCGGGTTCCACGTTTGCAGTCACATCGTACTGCCCTTCGGGTAAGTCAAATTCGAAGTGCCCGTGACGGTTAGTAACGGTTCTGTATTCAACGCCGCTCAAGGAGTTCTTCGCGACAATTTCTCGATTGGCAACGGGAGCAGGACTCCAGCGGTCGTAAGTCTCGCCTGTCCGTCGCACGTTACCGGCAAGAATGCCCGAGTCGGTCAAAAGCTTTAAATGCCTCAACATTGCGATGTCATCTGCGGCCTCGGACAGAGGCTTGCTCGGGCTGTCAAACGGCACGGTCAGCTCTCTAGCGATTGTGTCGTTTGGAGAATATCCAGAGCTTCGAAGATAGAAGAGCCACATATCGCCGGGCTGAATTTCGGGCTCGTTTGGCGGAAGACAAGCTTGGTTAACAGCAGCTGTTACTTTGCTCACTGGGCTACCTAGGAAGACTTCATGTGGAACCAAGACGAGGCGCTTGTCGGTATCTGATGTTTCGACAACAGAGTCCACTGTTCCCGTGAAAACCCTTTCATAGAATTGCGTTCCGCAAAGTTGGACTGGATTAAGCCAGTTTCCGCCATGCATGCACTGAACTTGCTTGCCGTGATATTCCCGGGTCTCAACGATGACGGCAGAGAGAGATGGCACAGTGCAAATCACCGCCAAGACGAATATGTAGGGTCGCAATCTCCGCGGCGGCAGCATAACAGAGGCAATTATAGCCCCGAGAACATGCCTGTCGTTAAATCGCCTTAACACTTTTTGTCCCGGACGGGTTGTCGGGCGATTCTCGGTGAGTGTAACCGCCTGATAACAAGAGCTAAGTTGTTTTGTGCGGCTTGCTCAGTACGGAAATGGCTTTGGGAACTGGCACTTTCGAAGGAAATCAAGCGTTATCTTCGGCGGGTAATGAACCGTCTTGAACAGGTTCCGGATTCCCAAGACAGCTAAGGCTTGATCAAGGGTAAGGTCGTCCCAGTATTTGCGTTCTTCGTTGTGGTACGGAGCTACAACGAAGCAGCCCATGTCCGGCTCGCCAGCGACGTCCAGTGTCAAGAAGTTTTGGCAGCCCGGCACGCCGGATGCCGCAAGGGTCGGTAGCTGCGAGTCGATCTGTGATTGAAGCCGCTGGATCATTGCCCGAGTCGTCAGCTGGTGAAATCCTTTGAGGCTGACATGAATCGCGTAAGCAAGCTGAAATTGGCAGTCAAGCTGGTGTACCAGTGCTGGGTCAGCATCCTCGCGTACTGATTCCCAGAGCCGGTCAAGAATCACAACAGAACAGCCCTCCGGGTCTTTAGTACCACACGAGTCGTGAAGACGTTGATTGTCTCCCCGGAGTCCAAACTCGTTCCGCACGCCAGTGCCGAACCCCATGTACAACCTATTCCGCACCTCGTCTTTGGTGTTACGGAGAATCCAGTCACGATCTTTCGGTTGCAACCATTTGGTTTTGAGGACTTGGACGGCTTCATCCACGGTCCTTGGCTTGTCCGCGACTGCGCTGCTGGCGAACAGCACAATGATGAATACGGCGGTGACAGTTGCTTTCATTTTCTCGGTAATCATAACTCTCTCATAAGCGAGTTGGCGATGGTTGGCGTTAAATCGCCTTTACACTTGTAACCCAAAGGTTACAAGTGTAAACGTCTGTTTTCGTCAGCCACCCGCAAAACGTCTGCCTAAGGAGATTCGTAAACGTATGTGTCCATCACGCGCCCACCATTATCAAGCCTTACTGCGTAGTATTCAGGGATGAGCGGGGCGAATGAATTCCGATAGATGTATTCGGTACAATTCGGTCTTGGTGGTCCGCCTCCGAAAGACTTGCCGCAAGGCTCCGTCCACGACGGTGTACCAAGAAGTCGCTGTATTTCTCGCTCCGATGCGCCAATGCGTATGGCGGAGAAGCGAGTATCAAGACGGGAATTGCGATAGCAAGCCCATCCAGTACTCAGGACGATGAATCCGACAACTGCAACTGCAAAAACGGCGGCTTTGTGTCTCATGCAGGTTGGCAACTAAATCCAGACCCAATGAGAATCATACTGGGTCCACGCGGTCAATTGGCGAAATATCTCGATTACGCTCACCGGCGCTTTGGGCGGGCGAACTGCTGCCCCGACCACCACAGCGGCCCATGCTACTGCTTCGCGCAGTGCAATGGCTACTCGCGCAAAACGTGCTTGCCTTACCACGGGCATTGAACCAGATAGCCATCCCCATTAGAGAAAGTAATGGGATAGAGGAGTCAGGTAGACTCTGCGCACGATCCTCGTACCGCCGCCTCGCAATGGGACTAACTGCCGCCTAGACCATAAAGAACACAGTTCCACGCCAGTCAGTTCACAATCCGGACAGCAATACAGACCACAACAGAACCAAGCAACGATTGATTGGGGTTGCCCGACGTAGTAGCGGGCAAGGCATCGCAAAACACAATCGCGCACAAACACAGAAAAAACAACGGAAAGGAAATAAATGTCCAACTCACCAGATCAAGACCAGCTTATCGAGCAAACTCCAACACAGCTCAATCCAGGCGCGGCCAAGGCTAGCGATTTCAAAATCGAGGACCGAGACGGCGGGCAGCGTGGAGATAGCAAGGCGGAGCGTGCGGCCTTGCTTGCTGTAGCCGATAGCAGTGCGAAGTCCAGCCTGCAAGAACCCGTACCTGATCGCAACGAAGTACCGCACCGATGAGCAAGGCAGAACGTGGCAAAACTCATCAGGCCATTAACCGTTTAACCAGCGAACAGGTTGCGACAATCGTCAAGCAAAACTTTTCGCGAGTTAAGCGCTCAAGGATCGATGAGCTAGCGAAGGCCGTTATCGCGAACGCGCACCGGCAAGTTTCACCGCGCCTGCCGCGCAGGACGCACTAAAAACAAACAGCACCCGGAATGCAAAAGCCGGACCGAGCACTAGGCTCACGTGCGGCTATTTTTTTCCCCAAGCGCCCCTACTCGGTGCCGCCGACGAGCAGGCGTTACAGAGCGGACCTCTTTGATGAGGCCTGGTACGTCGGTTTCCATGTAACCGGGACTGCGGCGGCTCGCATATTCGCCGATCTCCTCCAAGACTTTGCGAGATTGCTGAGCGTAATAGGTGCGGAACGCTTCGCGGAAGAGTTCGCTCATCGTGCGGCTGTCGCGTTTGGCCAAGGCTTCGGCCTTCCGCGCTAACTCGGGAGGAAGGCTGATAGTGTAGACGCGGGAGGTACGAGTAATGGCCATGCTGTCAATGTTACATTGTAATGGGATCCAGTACAACATGAAGTTGGCGGCTTCCTGTGACCACTGTGGCTGTTTTTGAGGCTGTGACTAAGCAGTAGCGGCTCAACCATTCTGCCATCCCCGGCTGGCACCCTCATGCTGGACAAGGCCGTCGATCAATATAAGGGCAGCTTGTTGCGGCGGCGGAAGTCCAAGAAAACCGACGCGTCCAATACGACCGCCGGATCACGCCCCAATGTTCCTCGAACACATCGTCTTTGATACGCATAATGTCGACGACAATAATGGCGGAGCCGTCCGGCTGGAGCAGCGGCTATGAACCATAACGTAGTCGCCTTCAGCCATCATGTTGCCGCGCTCCTATTTGGATCCAGTGGGCAGTGATTTCACTATCCATCTCGGCCCGGTTCGATATGTGAGGTTGTGCCGAATGTAATTCGGCGACCGATACTTCTCCGCACCAGACAAATCACGCTTGTTAAAGAGAACATTGAAGGCTTCAGCAGAAGTGCCTTGTTCTGCTCTCCTGGGAACCGGCTGAAATGAGAACACCCAACTGGCACCGGGCCAAACACGCTCATTGAGGGTCAATCACGTAGTCTTTTTGATCTTTAGTTTTGAACACGAGATCGATTGTTTGAGTAGTGGTTCTCTACTCCAAACGCTTCAGATACAGTCGAACATCTGCGCTTCCCCGCACAAAGCGGGCGGCTAGAATGTTAGCCGTCCCGCGATCTGTACGATACGCTGGGTTTGGAGAGCGGTGACACCGGTACCTAGCGTCGTGCTGGAGACTTGGCCGAAGGTGGCGCTGGTCAGGTTCGTATCCGGGTTGGCAAATTCCGCGTGGTTGAAAACGTTGAATGCTTCGAGCCGCAGTTCAAGGGACACGTGCTCAGTGAAAGCTGTGTTTTTCGCCAGGGCCAGATCGAGGTTGGTTCGGCCCGGGCCACGGAAAAAGTTTCGTGAAGTATTCCCGTAGGGGTCGCTAAAATTGGGAACGTCCGCCAGCGCCACGAACGCGCTGCAGTCGAAGTAGAGATTCCCAGTATCGACGGAACCGGTATTGGGATTACTGCAACTTCCGCTGTGCCGCGGATTCTTTAGCGCAATTCTGTTCACTCCGGGCGCAAAATCAGCATTCGCAAGAAAGGCGTCGCCGGCTCCCGAGGGTCCCGGCGTGCCGGGGTCCAAGGTCAACTCCGAATTGATGCTCAGCGGGAAACCGGTTCGCCAGCTAAAGATGGGATAGAGACTCCACCCCTTCATAACTCGGTTCACAACCCAGCTCGGCCCCGACGCCCACATCCGTGCAAAAGGCAAGTCCCAGCCGCCGCTGAAAGTGATCCGGTTCGTCACGTCGAAATCGGAGGAAGCGCGGAACTGACGGATGTTGTAAGCCGGCACTTGCGAATCGCGATTACGGAAGCCGGATGCGTTGTCGATGCTGTGGCCAAAGGTATAGGCCAAAGTGAAGTAAGTGTTGCCGATAATCCGGTTGTCGCCGTTCTGCTTCGTGAGCGAAGCTTCCATGCTGTTAAAGCTGCCGAAGGCGACATTAGAAAACTCGGGCGCGCTCGAAAGCGGGCAGATCGCGGATCCACCATCGTTGGCCAAACAAAACGCGGTGAGAGCCGCGTTCTGGCTCTCATTCAGGATGCGGGTGGGGTTAGCGTTTGCGCCGGTCACGGTCGTCAAATCGAACGGATTCGCGTCCACCAGCGAGGTGAGCCCCTTCGAGCTGCTGCCCACGTAGTTGAGCTCGAATATCATGCTTTGTGGCAGTTGATGCTGCACGCTCAGGTTGTACTGGTAATCGTAAGGAGTCTGCAGGCGTGGATTCACGAAGAAGATGCTGCCGCCGCCAAAAGGAAGGAAATCTCCGGTAGTGGTGCTAAA
>DATNKA010001099.1:0-3051 GCA_035603655.1 Candidatus Acidiferrales bacterium
GTCATCCACGATGCGAAAGTCGGCCTGCTTCAGATCCGTCACCCGCCTGCCGTGCTTATCGGTCACAGTGAACACCACGTTGACTTCGTTGGTGCCGACGCGGATTTTCGGAAGATCCCCGTTCCCCGCGCCCGAATCGGTGGAATTCTGTTCAGCGGAGCGTGGCGGAGCCTGCAAGACCGGGGCCGGCGAGGACGGCGAAGGTGCGGACGATTGAGTCGACCGCGATGCCGCTTGCGCCACTCCGCACTCGCGCAGGACAAACACTACCAGCGAAATCGCTGCCCACTTCGCTAGTGAATTTTTCGGAAAAGTGTGTCTCGTAAAGATGCCCCGTATTTGGTTGTTTATTATATCCGCAACCGCTCTGGATTCGTTCTTGTTTTGCAGGGCACGGCTTTCGGCCGCCCCACAGATACATAATCTTATCCCGGTTCCACCTTCCTCAGAAACTCGCGCAGTTCTTCCGGCAGCTCACTGTTGAGTGCAATCGTCACCCCGGTTCGGGGATGCCGGAACTCCAGCTCGGCCGCATGCAAAAAATTCCGTGGCAATCCAATCGCCGCCGATTTCCCCCGCGCCTGCTTTGGCGCTCCATACATCGTATCGCCCACCACTGGATGCCCCATCTCCGCCACATGCACGCGAATCTGGTGCGTCCGGCCGGTATCGATCTTTACGTCCAGCAGCGTAAGCTTTCCAAACTTCGTATCCAGACGCCGCAGCACGCGATAGTGTGTAACGGCCGCCCGCCCGCCCGGCAGTCGTGCCGTCATCCGCACGCGCCGAACGGGATCCCGGCTGATACTTTGCGCGATCGTTCCCGAATCTTTTTTCACCCACCCATGCACCAGCGCCACATATTTTTTCTTCACCTCGCGCGCAGCGAATTGCGCGCCCAGCTGGCGGTGTGCCTCGTCGTTTTTAGCCACGATTATAAGACCGCTGGTTTCTTTATCCAGCCGATGGACAATCCCCGGCCGTAGTTCGCCGCCCACGCCCGACAAACTGTGCAGATGATGCAGCAGCGCATTCACCAGAGTTCCTCGATTGCGCGCGTCTTCACTCGCCCCCGCCCCTGCGTGCACCATCATTCCCGCCGGCTTGTCGACCACGGCGAGATCGTCGTCCTCATAGACAATGGCAAGCGGAATTTCTTCGGCGACGGCCTTGAGCGGTGCCCGCTCGGCCTGGCCCAGCACGCTGATGCGTTCCCCGCCCCGCAGCTTCAGCGAAGCCTTCGCTGGAGCATCGTTCACCAGCACTTTGCCTTCAGCGATCATGTCCTGCACTCGCGCCCGGCTGATGGAGTTAAGGCGCGCGGCGAGGAACTGGTCCAGGCGTTTGCCGGCATCGTCAGACGCAACCGAGACCAGACTAGGAGAGACTGGCAGCATTTGCTGGAGGATAGCAGACGCTAAGCGTCCGACGGACGCCTGAATCTGCCCCCGCAATGTAGGTGCAAGCAGAGGATCCTTGAAGGCGCAGCGTTGTATAAGGGTCGAAAGACGGCAGAGAATCAACCCACCCCTAGGGGCGGGCTGCAACATGGTATTGAAACGCCGGGCTATTTTCAGGCGTCTTCGGACGGCGTTCGGCTTACGAAATTCCTGAGCGCTCAATCAGGTTCGCGCGAAAGTAAGGAGGCATCTCTTCGTTCGCGCCCGGCGAAAAGATCGTGTGCCTGCTTTTGGTCCAAGTCAGACCGGATAGTCTCTCCAGCCTTTCTCGGGAGGAACGATCATTCGCTCAATTTCGATCCTGATGAAAATTCTGGAGGAGGTCCGCCTAACGCGTGGCCCCCACCGGCTGCGCCGTCACGTTTTTCGCTCCCGGCCTCAGCCACCAAATCAGTCCACCGCCGATCACCAGGCCGATCGCGATCAACTGCGTGCCTGACATTGCCCCGCCAAACACCGATCCTCTCCCCGGATCGTCGCGCAAATATTCCAGGAAGAAGCGGGCGACACCGTAGAGAAACAGGAACGCGCCGAAAATCTGCCCCTCAAATTTTCTACGCTTCAGCATCCACATGAGGAAAAAGAAATTCGCCAGCTCGATCGCCGCCTCGAAAAGTTGCGTCGGCTCCAGCGGGACATTCAGCGGTGTTCCGGTAATCTGATTTGCCAGCGGGTTGCGAAATACCACCCCCCAAAAATGATGCGTCTCTTTGCCGTAGCAGCATCCGGCCGCAAAGCATCCCAGACGGCCAATCGCATGTCCCAGTGCGAGTCCCGGCGCGAACGCGTCGCAAGTTCCAAGCGCGGGCATGTGATGCCTGCGGACGTACCACCACGCAGCCAGAAACGCCGCAATCAATCCCCCGGAAAAAACTCCCCCGGCCTGCAGCGTGGTGACGCTGAAAATCTCCGCCGGGTGCGCCGCGTAATAGCCCCACTCGTTGATCACGTACAGAACTTTCGCGCCCAAAATCCCGCACAGCACCACCAGAATCCCCAGATTCCACGCCTTCTCGGCGTCAATTCCCAGCCGCTCGGAATTGCGCACGCTGATCCATAGACCGATCAGCACTCCCACCGAAACCAGGAAGCCGTAGGTCGGCAGAAAAAATCGCCCGAAATGAATTAATTGCGGATACACAATAATCTTGGATGCTGGGAAGGCGGAATTTGTACCAAGGTCAGTGTAGCAGGGACGCGAGGAGCCTCGCTGCGCTCAACTGGGCGGCCGAGAGCCTGCCCTGATCTTGCGAACGGCCGGACGTCCCTACATGAGCATTCTTCAAGAACAAAGCAAGCCGACCCACTGTGCCGTGTGACGGGCCGAGAATGAACCGTCGGTAAGACGTTGGGAACCCGCCGAGACCCTTTAGGCATCTCCGCATGGCGGAGCGCTGCACACCGGATCCTAGTTCGAGTCGAGTCCCCGTTCATTCAGCATTGGTTCAAAAATCGGTTACCGCCATCACCAACCCCGCAGGCCGGCTTTCAATCTGGATGCTAGGAGAACTCAACCTGAATTAGCAATAGGGGAGGCGCAAATAGTTGGCAGAACACTTGCAACCAAAGTAACCAGCGGTCAAACATTCAG
>DATNKA010001100.1:0-3283 GCA_035603655.1 Candidatus Acidiferrales bacterium
ATCAATACCGATCCGGTCGTGCATCGATGGAAGAAGTTCGAGGCCCTTACCGAGGCGTAATATGGTTACATTTTAGTGAAACGATATACTAGGAAGTAATCCGTGGCGCTCCATGCCCCCGTTTAGTGCGCAATTGCCCGACATGGTTGGGAACTCCGAGCCAGAAAACAAAGGCCGGAGCCCACTAGAAGGATCGCGAGAACAGCAGCGATTGATTTCCCACCGTTATACTTACCGCTTCGGGACGCTAGCGGTGCCACACTCCAAGCAACGAGGATTTAATCGAGATGTGATCAACCCGCAAGACGGGCACATCCTTTGTGATCGGAACCCGCCCGTTTCCGCTTTCTGGTGCATCCGATGAAGCAGGAGAATCGCAAACACTAGAATCAACAGACCGAAGGAAATACTGGTTGCGTTCATGAAACGACCCTTCTTGGCGAGTCCCGCACCAAACCGAATGGGCAGGCAACTCACTCGCAGAAAAGCCTAAGGTGGGAGAGCTTCAGATGGACTGGCTTAGGTCAGAAGACCTGAAAGAGGAGAAGGTGGTAACCACCCCAGCTGCCATTATAAGCGTTCTAGTTGTAGAGAACAACGCTGAGAAGTGAACTGTGGACCTGCAATTCATCGCCCGTTTGATAATCAACGAAGCCCAATTTTCGGAACCTGTTCATGAAGAAATTGACTCGTCCGCGCGTTGTGCCCACCATCTCTGCCAGACTCTCCTGACTGATTTTAGGAATCGCAACTTCCGGCTTTCCGTCCTTGTCGAGGTGAGCCAGCAGCAGAAGAACGCGAGCCAGTCGCTTCTCACTAGAATTGAAAAGCTGGTCAACCAAGTCTTCTTCGTATCGAATGTTCCGCGCCAGCAGATATGCGACGAACATGTCCGAAAATGCATGTTCCCTGTGAATCACGTCTATCATGAATTTCTTGCCGATTCGCATCACCGTGGAATCAATCATCGCTGCCGCTGAGCACATGCGGAAAGCTTGCCCTGCGAGACAACCTTCTCCGAAGAAGTCGCCCTCGCTCAGAATGGCGATTGCGGCTTCCTTCCCGCTCTTTGACAGCACAGTGAGTTTTACCTTTCCTTTCCGTATGTAAAAGACAGCATCAGAGGATTCGCCCTGAGAAAAGATGATCTGTTTCTGGGGAAAAACTGCGATTGTCCTGCCAACGTCAATGGTCGAAAGGAATGTCTGAGGATCGAATTTGCGGCGTTTCTTAGATGTTGCCACGAAGGGACTCCGAGAGACAAAAGCGGTCAGGTGCACGTTATCCAATCTCCCACTCGTGCGTTCGCTCAGCACACGGCGTATCCCTTTCTACTAGCAAATGCAGGTCCATGATTTAACTTCCAAACAACTCAACAGGATGGAATCCAGCGTGCGGCGTTAGGGTGCCGATAAATTGGCACACTGCCGAAATAGCGGCACAATTACGCACGATTCACGATTCTCGATTTCCATGCTAGAGCCGGATGCGCTTGGCAGGGATCGAATGGCTCTTGTTCAGGCGCAGCGAAATATGGCGAATATCACGGCACCAGCCGCCAGCACGACCTTAACCAGTGACGGCCCACTTATCTACGAACACATTTCGCATAGGAGCTAGCCTTCCAAAAAAATGACCCAAAGGCAGTTTCTCCTCTGGGCCCTTCTCTTCTAATGACCGGGAGGCTACCGGGGCGCGTTCTCGCGCTCCATTATCATCGACACTGTACGCACGTGAGTTTCACGGCTGTGCTCGGCGTGGACGTGCTTGAGCATTGACTGGGCGGCCAGCGTTCGTGGGTTTCCAATACTTCGATTAAAGTCTTGGATGCGCTCTGTGTGGGGGCAGGCACGACAGACGAAGGTCGTACCTCGGTTGTCGATACGGATACGGTACATAATCAAAGAGTGCGGAATGTCTTCTGCTGTCACGTTGATTACATCACCTTTTGGTTAATATTGATGCCTCTTTAGGTGCTGTACCAATGCCCTCCGCACCGCCCGCCAATGAAGCGTAGGCTTAAGGCATGTACACCACGATCAGAAACATTGCAGGCGACACTTTTATGACGTGTAAAGACTGCGGGCACGCGGTCAGAATGAACAAGATGTGCGAGAAGCCGCTTCAATCGGCGACAGACATTCTGAAGCACATGGCTACCCACAACGCCTCCCACGCCTTCGCTTCGGTTGAGCCCGTCACCGGACCGGAAGTGGAAGGCGTTTCGGTAATTGCATCAGCCCATCCCCTCGGTGTCCCGGCACGAGTAGATCGCCCTTACGACTCCCCTCAATCGCCCAACTAAGTCCGTTGCCGTCAGAGTGCGGAACTCTCGATTCTCCTCAGACCCACAGTCCGACGTGAACCCTCGTTCGATCCGTTTTTCCTGAGCTTTATGTGAGCGGCGTCCTGAACAGCGGCGGCTACGAGGCGATCCAGCGGGGAAGTGAATGCATACACACTGGAAGCACGTGGCCTTGTTCTTGTCGGAAAAGCTTCCGTTTAGATGACGCGATGTCCACGTGGCGACATTTAAGCCCCAGACGAATCTGGTGCGTTTTCGGTTTCGTACCTCGGAGTACATTTGTAGAGTTGTTGCCGTACTCGGGACATCGGCACGCGCTGAGAAGAGGCGTGACGCAAATCGCAGTCCAGGCTGGGGCCGACCGAAGAATTCCTTGGGACAGAAAGAGACAACGCATATTACATGGCGCACTGCATCGGGGGCAGACTCGAGGTCAACGTCTTCTCACGATGCCGCCTAAATCGAGGCTGGTCGCCTCAAGGGAAGATTTGCCGAGAAATGGAGACCTAGCTGCTATGGCTGACGTCGGCTTCGACGGTGGTGGTGCTGACAAAATGTTGAGCTTTCTTTCGCCGCTTCGCGATCTTGACCGTGGCGCTCACACGAGGGAGGGGTCCGGTCGGGGCCTTCTCCATGGCCACGCGAACGACCTCCTTCTGTCCCGGTTGGACAAGAATCTTTTGTGTGAAATCCTGGTAGCCGTCCTGCCGCACAGTAATTGCGTGTTCACCGGGTAGGAAGAAGAACTTTTTTCGATCCTTTGAGTTCTTTCAGATACCCTACGTATGCTCCGTCCACCCAGACCCCAGAAGTCTTTTCGACATGGGATTTTCCTTCAAACTGAATCTCTCCCGTCACATCGTTTGCAGCGTGCATGAGGGCAGGCAGGAAAGCAGAAACCCACAGTAAGGAGTGCACGCTTCGGAGAGCTTTTTTCGTAATATTCCCTTCATGGTCAGTCAGGCAGTGAACCACCCT
>DATNKA010001101.1:0-9707 GCA_035603655.1 Candidatus Acidiferrales bacterium
TGCCTTCCGTGCCCATGGTCTCGCCATCGGAAATGGCGATGGTATTGAATTCCATGGGAGTACCGCCAGCAGCGCGAATACCTTCTTTCACTTTGGCAGCCAGCCGCCGCAGGTGAAAGTTGCACGGCATGGTTTCGATCCAGGTGTTGGCCACGCCGATTAGCGGCTTGCTAAGATCGGCGTCGGTAAATCCGATAGCTTTGAACATGGCGCGCCCCGGAGCCCGGTCGCGCCCGTCGGTAATTCCGCGGCTGCGATGCTTTAGATCCATAACGCTTAAGATACACGTGAAAGATCAAAACCGGGGCGAAGAGGGCGGGCGGAGGGAATTTTTATTGGGCTTGCGCTGAAGTGATGGGGGAAGCTGTACTCCGTTGCTCAGTCCCAAAGCATGAAGCTTTATTCAGAAGTTATCGCGCTTTGATTCTTCAGCCCAAACCTACGCCGACGCGGCACGGACGGGCGGCTCCGCCACCGCCGAGCCTGGCGGAAGCGGCGCCCACTCTGGCTCTCCCTGCTGGGGCGGGGTGACGCTGGAACGCACTTCGATCACATCCACGATCCCATACCATTCGCGGTAAAGCTGGCCAATCTGTTTGGGCGTGGCTTCCAGCTGCACAGTAACGGCGTGGTCCTGTCCTGCGGCCTCAGCGTGTACCGACGTTAGATCCAGAGCCCGGCGGGAAATTGCGTTGAGAATGCGCATCAGCGTACCTTGCAGATTGCGATAACGAATGTGGAAAACTTGCATGTTTATTTCCCCGTCAATCTTATTCATCTTCAAATACCATTTCCGAAAGTGCCGCTCCCGCCGGGACCATAGGATAAACGTTGGCCTCGGGAGCACAATCAAATACCAGTAACTCAGGCTCCGGCGAGCGCAAAAAATTCTCCAAGAGATCTGCGGTTGCGCTCGATACCGGAAACTCCGCCATCGCCGCTTCTTTCAACCGCCATCCGTGAATCTTGTAAGCCTTGGCAATCTCGACGAAATCCGGGTTGTCGCTCAAATCGGTTTCGGCATAGTTACGCTCATAGAAGAGCTGCTGCCACTGCCGCACCATACCCAGATATTTGTTATCCACGATAACCATTTTTATAGGCAGGCCAAGGCGATGTACCGTGGCCAGTTCCTGAATGTTCATCTGGAATCCGCCATCGCCGGAAACGCAAAGGACGCACGTATCAGGCTTTGCCAGTTGCGCGCCGACCGCTGCGGGGAGAGCAAACCCCATCGCTCCCAATCCGCCAGAAGTGATAAATCCGCGCGGGGACGAAGAACGGTAGCGCTGCGCCGCCCACATCTGGTGCTGGCCGACGTCAGCAATCACGACATTGTCCGGCGGCAGGCGGCTGAAAAGTTCGTCGAGGAAACGCATGGTTGGTTGCGCTAGACCTCGGGGATCAACCTCGGCCCGCTCCGACCCGCAGGCTACCGCTCGCCAATTGCTCCAGTCGGGAAGGGAAGCGTGGAGTAAGGCTCCCTGAAATGCCGGAATCGTCTCGGCCAGATCGCCGATCACCGGCAATTCACAGGCCCGCACCCGGTCCAGCTGTGCGGGATCGATTTCAAAGTGAACGATCTTGGCATGAGGCGCGAAGCGCGTGGGTTCGCCGGTGACGCGATCATCCAACCGCGCTCCAAAAACCAACAGCAAATCGGTCTCGTGTAAAGCGGTGTTGGCCGCACGTGTGCCGTGCATTCCCACCATTCCCAGGTAATAGGTCGATCGCGGCGGAACGGCCCCTAATCCGTGAACCGTAGCGAAGGTGGGAATATTCAAATCGTCCAGCAGTCGCCGCAATTCTGGAATTGCACCCGACAGCTTCGCCCCTGCTCCGACCAGCGCTACCGGCCTGATTGCGCGCTGCAGAAGGGCCACAATCGTATCCGTGAATGCGCCTTCGGCTCTGGCACCGGCCGGCCGCGCCTGCGGCGTGAACTTTACCGGTACCGGCCCAGAAAATTCTTTCTTGGCCTTAAGCAAATCGGTTGGAATGTCGATGATCACCGGCCCCGGCCGTCCGCTGCGAGCCCAGTGGAAACCTTCCGCGATCACTTGCGGGATTTCGTCAATCGTTCGGACCAGCCGGCTCCACTTGGTAAGCGAAAGCGTTACCCCGAAAACGTCAGTTTCCTGAAAGGCGTCCGAGCCGATCATCGCGCTGCGCACTTGTCCTGTAATGCACACCAGAGGAACGGAATCCATCTTGGCGTCGGCAATGCCGGTCACCAAATTGGTGGCGCCGGGACCGCTGGTCGCAATCGCCACGCCAACTTTTCCCGTAACCCGCGCGTACCCTTCCGCGGCAAACGCTGCGCCCTGCTCGTGACGCGTGAGGACATGCCGGATGCCGCTTCCCTCCAATGCGTCATACAACGGCATGATCGCGCCTCCGGGGTAGCCGAACACGAGGTCCACCCCTTCGGCGCGCACGCACTGCAGGACGATTTCTGCTCCTTTAAGCATTCACGACCTGTTCCGGCTTGGGCTTCGGGGCTTCAGCTGGCTTTTTTGCTTCGCGGCCCGGCAGCCAGCTCATCATGCCGCGCAGCTGCGCGCCGACGATTTCGATCGGATGCTGCTGTTCTTTCTCGCGCAACTCGGTGAAGTTGTAGCCGCCGTCTTTATTTTCTTTGATCCACTCGCGGGCGAAGGTTCCGTCCTGAATGTCGGAGAGAGTTTTCTTCATCGCGGCGCGCGTGGCATCGCCCACCACTTTCTCGCCCCGGGTCAGATCGCCATACTCGGCGGTGTTCGAGATCGAGTAGCGCATCCGTCCCAGCCCGCCTTCGTAGATGAGGTCGACGATCAGCTTCATCTCGTGCAGGCACTCGAAGTAAGCGATCTCGGGGGCGTAGCCGGCTTCGACCAGGGTCTCGAATCCCTTTTTGATCAATGAGGTCAGCCCGCCGCACAACACGGCTTGCTCGCCGAAAAGATCGCTCTCAGTCTCTTCCTTAAATGTGGTCTGCAGCACGCCCGCGCGGGTTGAGCCAATGCCGTGCGCGTAGGCCAGCGCATACTCGTGAGCGCGCTTGCTGGAATCCTGGCTGATGGCAATCAGCGACGGCACGCCGCGGCCTTCGGCATAAACGCGTCGCAAAAGATGTCCGGGACTTTTGGGCGCGATCATTACGACGTCCACATCGCTCGGAGGAACGATGGTTTTGAAATGAATGCTGAAACCGTGCGAGAATCCCAAAACCTTTCCGGGATGGAGATATGGCTTGATGTATTGCTCGTAAACCGCCGCCTGGGTCTCGTCAGGGGTGAGCACGTGAATCCAGTCGGCGCGCTTGGCGGCTTCATCCGGCGCCACCACCACCATGCCATCGGCGCGAGCCTGCTGCGCGCTTGGGCGGTTCGGTTCCAGCCCTACGATGACCTTGCAGCCGCTGTCGCGGAGATTTTGGGCCTGAGCGTGTCCCTGGCTGCCGTAGCCCAGGATGGCGATGGTTTTGCCCTTCAGGGCATTGGGATTGGCGTCGTGTTCGTAGAAAATTGTGGCCACAGGGAAGCTCCTTGTTGTTGCTGCGGTTATGAGTGCTGCGAACCGACCGGTCGGTCGGTATCTGGAAATGCTATACAAAGCGGGGTTGAGTGTCAAGCAAGAAGGTATTTCGTCAGGTTAATGGAGCGGTGCCCACTGGCGGCATTGCGACGGGCTGATAGGAGAGCCTAGAGGCGGCCCAAACTTGTAACGAACCACTGCGTCTGATGTCGAACAGAAACTTCTGGTTCCGGTGCTACTTGCCAATGGAGTGCTTACCGCCACGAATTCCTTGCAGGCGATTCTAGGCCGCTCGCAGTCTGCCGTCAGGCTGAAATTGTATCCAGACTTGAGGCACGGTACGCCCGACGTGCAGGTCGCATTGCCCAGGGAAGCGTCTATGAAACTCGCGTGCTGCGGCGATTGATGATTGGGTCCACGCGGGTCCGGACCGAGGGTTGCCAGATCGGGCGCATATCCTCTTTCAGGATAAGCGTTGAAATACATTACCTGCGCCACGTTTACGGTGCGCAGGTTGGCGATTGCGGAGGACTCATTGGCTGCATTTCGTGCTCGCATCAGGTTAGGAATGGCGATTGCCGCGGCGACGAGAATCACACCCGCGTCCGCCCCGCCGCTCGTACTGACTCCACGAATGGCACTCTCTTCGCCGTAGGCCCGAAACACGATGGGCGCGGTTGGAGGGGATAGCCGCGAGAACGCTTCTGCCATTTCTGGCGACAGGCGGCGCAGGTTGAAAGCGGCGACCGCGGAAGGATCCTCGTAGAAGAACGCGGAAACGTCCGCCGAATAACCTGCCGGAAGCGATTGCTGAACCTTCGCCGACTTGGCAAACGATTCTCCGGATTTGTGCAATCGTATTCCCTCTGCCAGGTTTTCATGACTGGAGGCAGCGATCAGGAACCCGTCTGTAAAGGCATAGGCAATATCTACCGGCTTTTGCGGAGAAGGGATTGATAGAGAGTGGTAAGTGATTCCGTTCTCCTCGAACTGTGTCGCAGGGAACGGCATGGTTTCCAGCACCTTCTGCAAGGTACTCTGCAAATGATCGCTATCACTGACGCGCAAAATCATCTTCCATTTAGGATTGGATTCCCCAAAAGCATCAACTTCCAGCGTGACTTCACCTTGAAGCAGGGCAAGAAGGTCATCACTTAGGCTAATGTGTGTCGCCCGTTCCACCTGAGTAACGTTGGCGAGCGCGTTAGGATTCGAATAGGAGGAGATATCTTTGATGTCATCGAAAATTTTTCCTAGATTCTTGAGGTGAACGCTACTCACGAAGGCTGCCTGCGGAGATACGAAATCCAGGCCACCAAGCGGCACAGGGGCTGCAAGCCACGAGGCTATTCCATGGCGTGGACCCGTGAAACTCAATTCCATCTGGCTGCCTGATCCTGCGGCCATGTGCCTATAGTTCCAAAGCGCATACTGCGTATCTTTAAATCCTGTCCGCTCCAGCATTTTTTGGTTTTGCTGTGTCCCAGGCGGGATTTGATTCACGATTGTGTGCAGGTCGGCAGCCATCAAAACTGACGTGCCAGCCTGATACGCCTCCGCCAGGCGCTGCCCGAATGGCGACGCCGCAAAGCCTGTTGTTTTCAAATCCAAAAGTCTGTTGAAGCTGCGCAAGGCTTCCACACTCTGTGTGGCTACGACAAAGTCAGGACGCACGAGAATGACTAGTTGCTGAGCCGCAATTCCGCTCTTTGTTTGTGCCTGGGTTTGTGCCTGAGTTTGTGCCTGAGCCAGTTCCTGCGGGTCCAGAACGCGCACGGGGAACTGGGGTTCGTCTTCGCGATCCTTCAGCATCTTTTTCAGGAAATCTTTTAATCCCGGCTTGCGCACCTCGGCAATAATGAGCAGGTCGCGACCTGCTGCACCCGGCTCGTTCACCCCGCCCGTTGCCCCGGACACCACCAATTCATTGCCCAGGTATTGCGAGACCTCAGAGAATTTCGCGAGGAAATCCTCCAGCTTAGGTCCTGCCGAACCGAGCTCGCCGTGCTGCCACCAATCCCGCAGAACCGCACTCGCCTGCACCTCCCGGCGTAGCGTCTCGAGCGTTTGATGTGCAGTTTCGCCGTAGTTGGGGAAGGCGGCATAATAGCTGGTTGCCGCGGGCAGATGTGCCAAGAGATGGCTCTGCGTGCTGAGGGGTGGAAATTGAACGTCACTCTTTAGGGCTCCAGCCAAGTGGCCCAATTCCGTGAGCAAGCCGGGATATTTCTTGAGATCCCCGGAGAACGGGTTCTCCGGCTGGGCCTTCACTGTGGTCTGTGAAGCACACGGCAACGCCGGAAGGAAAAGCAATGCCACAGCCGCGTAGTTGATTAGGTAACGGCCGCAGTTTGATTTTGAGTCTCCCATACGTTAGCTCTCCGTGAATTTTGCTTACTCCGCGGCTCTTTGCAGTTTGCCAGCTGCGAATCCGGCCTATTCTTTATTTCGCATTTTGAACAAACCCTACCACCACGCGGAAGGAACGACCACCCAAATTGTGTCCTCGGAGGCGACTTTAGTACCCAGTCAGACGCAACAAATTCGGGTCCGAGCAACCTGGTTCGGTAGCTGTTCCGCACGGAGGTCGAAGCGAATTGGCATTCCACTCCGGAACTGTTTACCATGTCACCCGATGGCCCGCGAGACTGTGGTCGATTCCCGGCAGGAAATACTGCGCACCGCCGCTCGCTTGTTTCAGCAGCGAGGTTACGACGCCACTTCCATGAATGATGTGGCGGCCGCACTCAAGCTAAGCAAGGGCGGCCTCTATCATCACTTTCAGAGCAAAGATGAAATCCTGTTCGAGATCATGGACCATGCCATGGAGATTACCCAGGATCGAGTACTGAATCCGGTGCGTGGTATAGCCGATCCCGAAGAACGGCTGCGGGCTCTCATACGCCTGCATATTGAAGTTGTGCTTAGCCCGCGCGACCGTGAGATTACCGTGATGCTGCACGAAAACCATCCGCTGCCGCCCTCGCTCCGCAAACGCATTAACGCCCGCAAGAAGGACTACATCCACTTCCTCGAAAGCCTGATGGCGGAAGTGCAGAACAAGGCCCGGCAGTCGCATTCCGCACGGGCGAAGGTGAGTCCGCGCGCCGCTGCTTTCGCTCTGCTCGGCATGATCAACTGGATTTACCAATGGTACAAACCGGAAGGCGATCTGCAAGCACAGAACCTGATTCCGCAGTTTACCGACCTGATTTTCGGAGGCATCCTGGCGTGAGAACGCTCTTTGCCAGCCTGCCGGAGATCGACGAGCAGCGGTCCGAGAGCGACAAGTCGTACCGCGAATTCCTGCGTGTGCCGACCATGAGTGCCGGGCTTTACGTCCTGCCCGCGGGAGGAACGGATCGGCAGAAACCGCATCGCGAAGATGAGATGTATTATGTTGTCCGCGGCCGCGCCCGCTTCCAGGCTGAGTCCGAAGATCGGGAAATTTCCGCGGGTAGCGTGATCTTCGTTGCCGCGCAAGTGGGACATCGTTTCTACGACATTACCGAGGACCTTGCGGTTCTAGTCGTCTTTGCGCCCGCGGAAACCTAAAGTGCAATGCGCCCGGCATGGATTACCAAATCACTTTCATGCAGCCAGAAGACTGGATCGCGGTTCGCGAGATTTATCGCGAAGGCATCACCAGCGGTAACGCAACGTTCGAAACCGAGCTTCCGGACTGGAAAAAGTGGGATGGAAATCATCGCCAGGATTGTCGTCTGCTTGTGCAAAAGGGAAAGCAGATCCTCGGATGGGCTGCGCTCAGCCCGGTTTCCGCGCGCTTGGTTTATTCCGGAGTAGCGGAAGTGTCGGTTTATGTCGCCGCCGCGGCGCGTGGCAACGGCGTCGGCAAGGCTCTTCTGAAAGCGCTGGTCGAGGAATCGGAGCGTCACGGAGTCTGGACCCTACAAGCTGGAATCTTTCCCGAGAACGTCGCCAGCGTTGCGCTTCACAAGTCATGCGGATTTCGCGACGTTGGCGTGCGGCGCCGGATTGGAAAAATGGGCGACACCTGGAGAGACGTGTTGCTGCTCGAGCGCCGGAGTTCGCGCGTGGCCGCTTAGGCTTGTGGCGGACGTCCGCCGGGGTGGGCTTCAGGCGGGACAGCCGGGGCGGCTGCCTCTGCATGAGCAACTACTTCGCAGGAATCCAGTAGATCTCTTCCTTAATCGCAGTCCGATCGACGAAGCCGCGGCGTTTCAGAATTGCCTTACTATTGGCGATCATGTCCGGGTGTCCGCACAAATACGCTGTCGTATTGGTGGCGTCGAGTTCCCAGCGGTCGGCATACTTGCGCAGCACATCGTCGGCGCGGCCGATTTCGCCCGGCCAGTCTGCGTGATCCCATGGCCGGCTCACGGTGGGTACGTATTTGAACCAGGGGAGTTCCGCGTCGAAGCGGATTAACTCCTCTTTGTAGCCGAACTCCCAGGGACGGCTGGCGCCGTTGAGCAGGTACAGTTGGTGGCTGCCGTCGAAGCGACCTTCTTTCCAATCCTTCGAAAGCGTGCGGACGAAACTTACAAACGGGGCCACGCCGGTCACGGTGGAGACCAGTAAATGGTGCTTTCGTTCGCTCTCGGTATCGAGCGTGAATTTTCCTTTGGGGATTTTCCTCATCAGCAACTCATCGCCGGGCTGCAGTTTGTACAGGCGCGGAGTGAGAGCTCCTTCCGGCACCAGTTCGAAGAAAAATTCGATTTCATTTTCAAAAGGCGCGGAGACGATCGAGTACGGACGCTCGGTCCGCCTGCCGTCGTGCTCTACCCCGAGGGTTGCGTACTGCCCGGGAGCAAACTTGAACTCGCCGCCGGGCTGAATGCGAATCATCCAAAGGTCGGGCGCGAACTCCTCGCGTGTGGTGACCCGTGCCCGGTAAAACTTATCGTCCGGCATCATTTCCAACAATCCTCGGAGAGACTGTAAGCGTCAGAGTACAGATTGCAAGACCTTTCGCAGGTGATTAAAGTTTTGCGATGATACACGGCGGGTCGATAAATGTACAACCGAACGGTCGTTCGGAGGGATTACCACGAGGGCTTTACGCGCTATTCCTTCGGCGTGGAATCTTGTTTCTGAGACAATTCCATGGGGATTGGGTCGGGCTCGATCTGCAATTCCGCCTTGCTTGCAGCCGGCGTAGATTCCGGCAGGGCGCGGAGCTTTTGCACTTCATCCTGCGTTTTCTGCCAGTCCGCCGGCTTCTTTTTGGTCGCGACCGGCGCGTTTGGATCGCCATAAAAAGCCAGAATATTGGCCCGCAGCTCGGGGCTGATCTGCTCGAAGTTATGCTGAGCCAATTGGTTAAGCAGGTGGGCATAGGCCTTATCGGTCAGGCCGTATTCACCGGCGCGGGTAACGTGGCCGGTATCAAAATCGGTGTTCTCCAGGTGCAAGTCTCCGGCAGTTGTTTCGTGGAGAAGCTTGGTGTAATCCTCCACCGTTTTATCCACGCTGGCGATGTAAAGGTCCTCAGTTTTCTGGGTAGGAATTTTAAAGTCAAGCGCTTTGAATGGTCCTACCTTGGGCACGAATCTTAGAAAGAACCCCAGTAGACGGGTTCCGAAGCCAGGTTTGCGATACCCTTTCCCCCATTCCTTCTGATAGCTGGTACGCGATAAGTAATAACGGAACTCTCGCGCACGGAAGTTCGGGGTTTCCGAAACAATCTCCTGGCGGCGCGCAATTAGAGCCACGCGAGTCATCTCCGGAAGGATGTGGCTAATCGCCCGTCGAAAAGTCCCCACCGCCAAATCCTCTTTGGAGAGAACGTCCGTCAAAGGAATGCCGTAAGTATCCTGAAACGCCCGCTCCAGGACGGGCTTCGAAATTTCGAAGCCGATGAAATCGTGATAGCGGTCGGAAGTGTAGCGGTTCTTCGCTACCTGGGTTACATCGAAACCAAACTCAGTGCGGATGTGGGCTTTCGGATTATCCTCGTAGGTGACAACGTTCCCATACTTCTTGCGAAGCTTGGGAAATTCGAGGCCGACAGCCTGGTTGACGGTGGGATGTCCGCAATTATCCGCCGAATAGTGAGCCAGCGCGCCCAAGGCAAAAGCGTATTCGTCCAGGTCAGAAGCTTCCTTGATCAAGTTGATGACGAAGTCGCCGCTGCGCACATAGTGCGTGAGGTCGCTGAAATACTTGTTCCCAAAGGGGTAATATCCCATGTCCTGAATCAGCGA
>DATNKA010001102.1:0-6274 GCA_035603655.1 Candidatus Acidiferrales bacterium
AGTACCGAGGGCCAGGCTCATTTGCACAAATCTCTGTAGGTTCGGGTGCCCCACTCCTTCAGGATGTGACGATCAATCATGTTACGGCTTTCCCGCCATCCACAATACTTTTCATCGGGGACCACCTCGCAACCACCCCGCCGATGAACAACTTCGTCTTCACCAACAGCATCGTGAATGCCGGCCCAAGCCCCATATGGACCACAGGAGGGGGTGCGGCGAACTGTGCCGTCCACGATTCTCCCCTTATTACCTTTAACGCCTGTTTTAGCAGCTATAGTGTGGCAGCTAACGCTGTCATCGCTCCTGGCCCTAAGGCTAGCGAGGTGTACTGGCCTGCTGGGAACTTCTTCCCTGCAACCGCGGCAGAGGTCCAATTCGTCAACTACAACGGAGGCAATGGCGGCGACTATCACCTTCAGCCCTCAAGCCCCTACAAAGGCAAGGGAACAGATGGCAAGGATCTCGGAGCGGACGTGGATGCGGTCGACTCGGCTATTGCTGGCGTACAGTAAGAGACTTGGGGGAAGATCCCCACAGGGCCCCGACTCGAATTTGAGTCGGGGCGTTTTGTTTTGCAGCCATTTCGTTCCCCCTCAAATTTTTTCTCCCTCGGTGGGAATAATCTCTGCCCAATCCAGTTGAGCTCAATACAGGCTTCTGACTTCCGGCCGTAGTTCTTGATCGTCCCCTACGGCTTTTGGGATTTGAGGTCGACGGATCAGCCCGCTTACGTCCCACACGTGCAGGCGACCGATATCTTTTGGAGAAACGCTCATGCTCATGCCCCACTGGAGGAAGGTTCTCCTCTCTTCTTGCCTTTTCGCGACATTGGCCGCGTTGGGTACGGGACTCGCTCGAGTAGCAGCGAAGTCAGCAACTGAAGCGCCCGCCGGATTTAACACTCCCAGCTTCGACCCTGCTCACAGCGTCAGCAACGGAATCGTCGAGCCACCCGGAGACACCTTTGCTCGGGATCAGCAAGTCTATGAGGAAAACGAGACCGTCGCGCAGGGGCTTGGACCCGTGTACAACGCGACGAGCTGCGTCAGTTGCCATCAGAATCCGAATAGTGGAGCAGCAAGCCAGACCACCGAACTCCGGGTCGGCCACAAAGATGAAAACGGCAATTTCGTCAACCCGACAATCTTTATCAACGACGGACAAGACAAAATCACCGGCAGGTCCATTGTCAATGACCGCGCTATCGGTCCAGAAGCCCAAGAACACATTCCTGCGACAGAAAACATCCGCACATTACGCGCCGCCCTCAACACCCTGGGGGATGGCTTTGTGGAAGCCATTGACGACGCGACTCTGATCGCCATCGCGGAGAAACAACCGGACTTGACAGATGGCCGAATTCACGGGGAAATTGTACAGGCTCCGATTTTCGAGGCCCCAGGACAGACCCGCGTCGGCCGCTTCGGCTGGAAAGATCAACACGGCAGCCTGCTCTCTTTCATCGGCGATGCCTATCTCAACGAGATGGGAATCACAAACCGGCTACGTCCCACAGACGTCACTACAGTTCTCAAGACAACCAAGGACCCTGAAGATCGGCCAGATGGCCTGGGGTTGGCTGACATCGACCACTTTGCTCAGTTCATACGCGGCACTATGGTTCCACCGCGAGACACCGTGCTCGCCGCGACGCCGGCAGCCTTGAGAGGCGGAGAACTTTTCAGGCAGGTCGGCTGCAGTGTTTGCCATGTGGACTCCATTACCACGGCTCCTGCAGGGACGGTTATCGACGGTGGCATGTTTACCGTGCCAGAGGCTCTGGGCGACAAAATAATTCATCCTTTCAGCGACTTCTTGTTGCATGACATCGGAACTGGAGATGGGATTGTCCAGGTGGGTCCGCAAGACACGGCCAAGAAATTGAGAACGGCACCACTTTGGGGCTTGCGCACTAAGTCCCGCTTCATGCACGACCTGGAGTCGTTATCTCTTCAAAGTGCTATCTCACGTCACAGTGAGGAGGCAACCGAACCCGTCCGACGTTTTGGAGAATTGAGTCCCGAGGACAGAGCTGCGCTGATTACCTTCTTAAAAACCCTGTGAAGGTGGTCACAAAGTTGTCAGTCGACCCCGGGGCAAGTCTGTTTGTAAACGACTGTTTCTGGCTGAGCGCAATGCAAGTCGGTTTCTTTCGACCGCTGACGGGAAATTCACGTCAGGCATTGCGCTCTTAATTTCATGAGAAGAACGGTGTATCTGTATCTACGGCGAACCCTTGCGTTCCTTGACCGGCGGTGCCACGTAAATGTCGGCGGCCATGGGTGGCAAAGCTGTCGCATCCCAAATGCACTTTTCTGTTTCCACAATTTGGACACCAATTTGACCCGCTCTTTCGGCGTCGCCCACCCAAGTCACCCGGAAGCGGGCTTTACTGGTCTTGTAGGTAATAGCGACAGAGTCCCCGACCTTCAACCTGGCTTGAATGCCTTCTAATAAAGCGCCTTGCCGACTGACATTGATGGTCGGAACCATAAGGAGGATAGGACGTCCGCTGGCATCGATCCCGGCGATTCGGACATGCAGTTTCGCCAGCATGCGAGGCTCTCGGCGTTTTCCCAATATCGTGTCTCTCATCTCAGCAGAGGGAATTGTGGCGCAATCGCCGAGCGTTGTCCAGGATTGCGGTTGCGGCGCAACCCAGAATGGAAAAACGCATCGAGCAACTCCGGAGCCGAGCCTGTTTGACCCCTGGCTCCGGCAGTTCGTCTAGAGTGATTCAGACAGATGCCTGTGCGCATAGTAATATCGCTTCTCTTTGCCCCAGCTGAGAACTCTTGCCTGATGCAGTAATCTACGCTCCTGCGCTTCTGTTTGGTAGATTTTTTCCCACTTCGGGATAGCATGCGGTCTGCTCCGATCGGTGCGCCCGCGGCGCACAATTCGATCTTGCAATGCCCTTGCCTGATGCTTGAATAACTGCTCACATGCTTCGCGTTCTGCACGGATGTCAAAGCGTATTTGGGGCTCATGCGTTGCCCAATCCATCCGTGGCCTATGCCTTTCTGGCTGGGTGGGGATCGTCAGATCGACTGCGGCTCCGCTCGAGCAATCCCCAGTACGGTATGCTTTTCCGATCCCCCGAACAAGTGGAGCCCTTTAGCGAATCAAGTGATCTCATTCATTGCCCGGGTTTGCCCGATACGCCGTAAATGATTTACTCTCGCCGCAGTCATCATGAATCAAGCCAGCGCCAGCTCCAATACTGTGACGGACCGTTTCTCGCACGCCATGCACCGCGAGATCTACGAACAGCCCCAGGCCATTGCCAAGACCATCGACCAGCATGTGAAGGACGATATTTTATTCCCCGGCGCGCTGCATGCCGTTGAAAGTGCTCTGCTCACCTTCGAGAAGCTGATCATCGCCGCCAGCGGATCAAGTCGCCACGCTGGACTGGCCGGCGAGATCATGATCGAAGATCTCTCTGGGGTTGCCGTCGACGTTGAATATGCCAGCGAGTATTGCTATCGCTCCACTCATGCAGCAGTCGCCCCCATCGTAATGGTCGTAACCCAATCCGGGGAAACTGCCGACACCATTGCCGCGCAACGCGAAGCGCTCACTCGTGGAGTAAGGACCATCGCCGTCTCCAATGTAGCGGATGCGACCATACCCCGTGAAGCCAGCGCCGCTTTGATTACCGGAGCCGGCCCCGAACTCGCCGTGCCCGCCACCAAGAGTTTCACCACGCAAGTCACCGTGCTTTATCTGATGGCATTGTTCCTGGCACGCAAACGAGGCCGTATGACCTCCGAAGTCTCGCGCTCCTATCTGCAGCGGCTCTTGCAGTTGCCCCAAGCCATCGACCGGAATCTTCGCGCCTGGGACGATCTCGCTAAAAAATTCGCGGACAAGCAGTTTGAAGCGGAAAAATTTCTTTATCTGGGACGTGGCGTCCATTACGCTATCGCTCGAGAGGGAGCGCTCAAGCTCAAAGAAATTTCCTACGCTCATGCCGAAGGTTATCCCGCAGGAGAGTTGAAACATGGGCCGAACGCACTGGTCGACGAAAAACTGCCGGTAGTCGTGCTGGCTACTTGTGACCATCACGATCCCGATTCAGTATTGCGTTATCGCCGGACTCTCGACGTCATGAAGGAAGTTCGATCTCGGCACGGCCGCTTGGTCGCGGTCGCCACGGAGGGCGATTCCGAGATTACCAGCATCGCCGACGATGTATTTTTCGTCCCTGCTGCTCCCGAACTGCTGCTGCCTATTGTCGAAGTAATCCCGTTGCAACTCTTCGCCTACCACGTAGCGACGAAGAAGGGCTACAACGTGGATCGCCCACGCAATCTGGTAAAGGCGGTGGTCACCGAATAGTTCGTACCTTAAACCTTTCACCAGAGACACAGCGAAAAAGACGAAGCAATAATTAAGAATATTTAAAGATTTTAGAGATTTTCTCTGTGTCTCGGTAACCGCGTGGCTGAGAAGACGCGCTAGTCTGTCCTGAGAACTAGATGCCGAACCCCAATCCAACTCAAGTCGATCTGCAGGCCGTAGCCAGAGAAGTCATGCAACAGCGCGGATTCAACCCCGATTTCCCCCCTGCCGTCAAGAAACAATTGGCCGACCTGCGCGCTCACCCTCCCCAAATCGCCGGGGGAAAAGATGTGCGCGATTTGCGAAACCTCCTATGGTCGTCGATTGACAATGACACTTCGCGCGATCTCGATCAGATCGAGGTTGCAGAACGCCTGCCAGATGACAGCGTGAAAGTTCTCGTAGGCATTGCCGACGTAGACGCGTTCGTCCCCAAACAGACGGCAATCGATCAGCACGCCGCGAGAGAGACCACCACGGTCTACGCTGGAGTCCGAAACTTCCCTATGCTGCCCGAGGAACTTTCGACGGGCAAGACTTCCCTGCTGGAAAATCAGGACTGTCTTAGTGTGGTCGTCGAATTCGTGGCGGACACGGGCGGCCACGTTACTTCCAGCGATGTCTATCGCGCCCGGGTGCGCAATCACGCACAACTCCAGTACAACTCCGTCGGAGCGTGGCTGGAAGGCACGGCAGCGCCACCCGCCAAAGTGGCGGCCTCCACCGATCTTCAGGTGCAGCTTCGGCTGCAGGACGACGTCGCACGGAAGCTGAAGAGTCGACGTTTTGAAAACGGAGCTCTCAACCTCCAGACCGACGAACTCCGTCCGCTCATGTTGAACGACCAAGTTGTCGACATGCAAAAGCAGCAGAAAAATCACGCCACCGAGTTGATTGAAGACTTCATGATCGCTGCCAATGGCGTAGTGGCGCGAATGCTGGAAAAAGTTTCGTCTCTGCGCCGCATCGTGAAACAGCCGCAGCGCTGGGATCGCATCGTCCAGCTCGCGGCAAGGTATAGCGAGAAACTTCCGCCGGATCCTGACTCGAAAGCGCTCAATGATTTTCTTCTCCAGCGTAAATCGGCCGATCCGGATCACTTTGCTGATCTATCGCTCGCCGTCATCAAATTAATTGGTCCCGGGGAATACGTGCTCGAGCGCCCCGGCGATCCCTCGACCGGCCACTTCGGCCTCGCAGTTCAGGACTACACTCACTCCACGGCTCCCAACCGCCGCTTCCCTGACATCGTGACTCAGCGACTGATCAAGGCCATGCTTGCCGGCCAGCCCCACCCTTATTCGGATGACGAGCTCTCCGCCATCGCCGCCAACTGCACCGCGAAAGAAGATGCCGCGCGCAAGGTCGAACGCGATATGTCCAAGCGCCTCGCTGCCGTCGCAATGCAAAACCGGATCGACGCTACCTTCGATGCCATCGTCACTGGAGTAACTCCGCATGGAACGTTCGTCCGGGCAATACAACCAAGTGTCGATGGGTTACTGGCGCAGGGCGCTCAAGGCCTCGACGTCGGAGATAAACTGCGCGTCAAGCTGATTCGCACCGACGTCCAGCATGGTTTCATCGACTTCGCCCGCGCCTGAAGCCAGGGTTGAACCGGCATTCTCCTCCCAAAGCCACCCCTGACCGAAGAGCGCTGGAATCGGCGCGATCGGCCTCACCGAGGGTTCCGCAAAGCTGATCTCAATGACGCTAAGCGGCGGCGTTCCGCAGAAGAAGTCGAAAAAATCTACCTGAGATAGGGCGTCGGCTGGAGGCAGTAAGACGGGCTGACTTTCCGCGCCCGCCGTGAGGCGAGCGGTCGCAATGTCAGCGCCGACTTCCAGCGGCGGGCTGGGGAACGATAAGCTCGGCGTAGAAATCGCACGCGCCAACATCGGCGCGCCGGTGGTGATCAGATACT
>DATNKA010001103.1:0-9615 GCA_035603655.1 Candidatus Acidiferrales bacterium
CGAAAGCGTTCTTCACTTTGCTGGAGAATGATCTGCTTGGCACGCATCAACTGCTTTTGCCGGTGGAATCGAAAAAAGAGAATGGCAATGGAAACTGCGCCCAGGAGAACAGCGACTCCAAGTTCAACCCGGGACCTTGCGGCGGACGCCTCCGCTGCACGTCCTTCTTCTTCGCTCGTTTGGTGAAGGCTATGTAGTAATATGTCGAGCGGCTAAGTAATTTCCTCGAAGTCCAGGCGCCGTGCTTCGTCGATCTTTCCGTGCTTAATCAGTGCTAACTGCCTCTCGGCGGCCTGGACAGAGCTCTTGATGGTCGGGCCGAATTGCTCGCGAGGTTCCCCTTTGGTTTGGAGCTGTAAGCTAGAGCTGTCTCTGAGCAGTTCGGTCTTCGAGGACAGGAATTGGGCTTCGCCTGCCGGGGTTATTTCCTGTGTCGCGATCGCGAGCCAGGCGAGACTGTGGAGTTCCCGCACCTGGACTTCAATTCGACTGAGAGCGCCTTGGGCTTCTCGACCCCTGTCGGCGGAATCCTTGTCTCGGACCGAGAGCGCCAAGCCGATGAAGAGCGCGATTGCGAGGAACGACAGCGTCAACACAAGTCCGTGCGACGAGGTTGGCTGGTCTCCGGGCTCCTTTTGTGATGACATTAATCGCCTACTTCAAGGTTTTCCTGCAGTTTACGGCTGCGCAGGTCTGGCCCTCGTTACTTGCGAGCAACTGATCAAAACTTAATATTTGGTTTTGCGGCTTGCAGCCCAAGGTTGACGCGTCTCGCCCGAACGGACCGAAATTCTCAGAACGGGTATCCGGCATCGGCGGGCATATGCCCGTTCACCTTGACCACCTTCATGCCGAGCTTGACGTCCTGGACGTTCACTAGAGCCAGCGCGCCGGGATAAATCACCACTGCTTCCCTTTGCATGCCATTCGAAAACAGGCCAACTGGCTCCGCCTGCGCCTCTCCCCGATATACTTGACCTGCCCAATAGCGTTTGTATTCACTCTCTGACATACCCAACAATTTCAACATAACGACTCGCTCGTTTGCACCCGGCGCGCGTACGAATATCTTGACCGGCAAGCCGCCCGCCCAGGCATGCCTCTCTCCGGCAAAGAGCTTGCGAAGCTCGGGCGTGCTTAGATTATTGACCGGGTTCTTCTCGTTGACCACGACCGCCACACTTCCTGTCTGAGCGGCAGCCTGGGAAAAGCCTGCTAGACCCAGGAGGAAGATAGCAACCCATCCGACGATAAGTTTAGTTCGCATAGATCGCTTCAAAATGTGAATGCCAACTGGAAGTGGAGCGCATCAAGGTCTGCGTGGCCCTTTCTCACCGTCTGATCCAATTGAGCCTTGAAGGCAATGAAATCATTGAGATCGTATCGCGCACCAAATGAAGGCCCATAACGAAGATCAACATCCCCGAAGAGGCTGTTCGGATTTGCGTTGATATACTGGTATCGGAAAAACGGCCGAACGCGGCCGAACTGTTTTGATATCTGCGAATAGAAGGCGGGCATATTGAACGCTGTCGAACCCTGCTCGTATGCATGCCGGATGAGGAAGCCTTCATTCAAGAACTCGATTCCGTGTCGGACATACACAATATGTCCGTTGACGATGGTCTGGCTGAGCCTGACACTTGGTCCCCGCGCGAAGTCACTAATTTGATCGTGGTAGATTGATCCGCCGATCTGCAAGCCCGGTATGGAGTTGGGCCGCGCAAACATGCCGACGTTTACATGATTGCCGTTGTTCTCGTCCTCGACTATGTTGCCGTTGAGCTCGGGACGAACCGTATCGCTCGACCCGTATTCCGCAATGTAGTTGAGACCCAATCCACCGGAAGGAATGGTACCCGTGAGAAAGAATCCAACCGCCTGTGTCGGAAGTAAACCTCCATTGTCGGCAAACTCCATGATCAGAGGACGATCGGCGGTGGTTTGAAGCCAGCTACCGTGATGGAAGGCAGTGTTGTAATATCCGATCCCCGTCTGATAGCGACCGAAAGACATTCTTAGGTGATCGTTGTAATCGTACTTAAGCAGGATGCGCTCCAGATCGACGCCAAACTTCTGGGCATCCTGTTCTCCGAAGTCGATTTCTGACAAGACGCTGGTTTTATCGCTGAGCCGTGCGGTGAGCAATAAATCGAAGTCGCCTGTATAGAAGTTCCCACTTGAGCCCGGGACAAAACCGTAGGTTCCCAATTCAGGCGTTCTCTGATTGAGGACCTTGTAGTCGACTTCTCCGAACCCTCGCCATTGAATACCGTGAAGTTCATGAAGGGCTTCTGGGATGGAGGCAGGTGGCGCATCGGTCTGCGCAGTTTGCACAGCGGGTGTGCTTACAGCCTGAGCAGTTCCATCGATACTGGAGGTGGAGTTGGCCCCTTTCAGGGACTCCAGTACTCTAACTCGCTCCTGAAGTGCCTTTACCTGCTCAACGAGTTGCTGAATCTCCTCACGCTCGGACGGGACGCTTTGGGCATAGCTTACACTCGAAACAAGTAACAATAGGATTGCGGTTGGACTATAGCGCGTGGGGGTACTTCCTTTCCGATCAACAGCAAAACAGGGGTCGGCTTCTGAGCGGACGTTTTCCTGTATCGAACTGACATGGTGTTCTCGGTAAAACGCTCTCCGACAGGTTCCATTGTCATCGATTCTTCTGCCAGAGCGTGAGTCAAATAACTACAATGCTCTTACTCTAGTAATCATGGAAATTTATTGTTCCGAGGTCCCTTAGCCAATTCATCGGCTCCTCCGCACTTACGCTAGCGTTTGTTTAATCCCACCTCTTCCGCCCTTCACGCCGGCGGGCGCAAATAACCTCACAATAGAATTCGTGTCGCCCCACATTGCCGCCGAAGGCGCGCTGCCGCTACTACCCCGGTCGGCGCCGCGATGAACTTCATTTCGATAACGATGATCTTCTGCACTCACAGAATTCATTCAGAAATGGGTGGGCGTGAACTCGCCGAAGGCCACTGTAACTTTCCTTCCGAAGGAATCGTGGTACGTTCCGCTCATCTCACTCAGCTTTTGCCAGGCTTTATCCACGGAAGACCCGCGTCGGCACCCGAACTGCCGCGGGCACTCCGGTGGCGAAGTCGCATTCTTATCAGATCATCGCCAACAAGACCCTCCACCAGACAGATCTGCGCCTTACTCTGGGCCACGTAACCGGCAGCGCACAGCTCGCAAGAATTGATCCGGATACAGACTGCAGTTTCTAGCTATAGCTAGAGCAAGCGGTAAAGCTTCTCGGGAATGAGGTAGTCGCGATCCCGAAGAACCGAGCCCAACAAGGGAGTGCTGGCCTTAGCCAGGTGCCGCTCGCCTGCCTCCAGCACAGCGCAACGAGTTTGAGACGCTCGTACCAGCAGGACTACACCATCGACGAAGTCCACGCATGGGAGGTTGATGACTTGCAGTTTTGACTGAGATAGGTGGGTGATCGATGTCAGGCCATCGGCCTTAATAGCCGAAAGCCGGCCCCTCAGGACGTTCATGCCATCGGCTCTCGAGGTCGGGTCTGCGATGCATTCCAGGATGCAGCTACCGGAACACGAATCCAACTCGTTGCCCTCCTACGCCGGGTGCATTTCTGAAACGTTGCTGCCGACGGCGAGGACGTAGACTCTATGGGGGATTGCCTTTCCCAGCACAGAGGCCACACCCGTAGCGACCCAGCGCGAGGAAGAATTTCCACCCAGGTCCACCATGAGAATGGATCTGCAGTGCGACCCGCCTTTCCGGTAGAAAAGGCTCTCAGTAAGTCGCTCGATATCATAAGGATAACGATTCCCTTGTTCTTCGGTAACTTTCTTTTGAAACTTATCCTGCTAACTTGAACTAAGCCACGCGCCTCCGACCGTGTCGGGTATCGAAATCAATTTCTCTGTGAGGGACCATGAAACGATTCGCAACCGTTGTCGCCATTTCTGCGTCATTTCTGTTAGGAGCGGCCGTATCTGCTGTTGCTCAGGATGAGCACCGAGAACAAAGAGAAGTGCGCAAAGAGGAACATCACGAAGCCCATGAAGAACAGAGACACGTGGCGCATGAAGAGCGGCGTACCGAAGAGCGGCACGTGGCTCATGAGGAACGCGTTGCACATGAACAGAGGCGCGTGGAGCTTCGGCGAATTTCAGATGAACATTTTCGCGCGCACTTTGGCCGTGAGCACTATTTTGCCGTTGGCCGCGTGACTATGGTGGCAGGCCATCAGCACTTCGCGTATGGCGGCTACCAGTTCGCAATCGGACAACCCTGGCCTGCTCGATGGGCATATACCGACCACTGCTATATCGATTTCGTCGAAGGCCGGTATTTTCTGTTTAATGCGCGGTACCCGGGAGTGCGGGTTGCAGTAGCCGTGGTGCCTTGAGGAAAAGGCGACTCCGCATAAGAGCTGGCGGGGGTTAGTCGCAGCTCCCGCAAGGGCGGGAGCTGCGCTGCAAAAGCGGCCTGTTTTAAGCGTGGGGATCCGTGGCGCGGGGGCCCAAAGCGCTAGTGGCTACCGACAGTCTTCGGGAGCCAAGGAATCCATAGAATCCTGGCGGCGCTGAAGGTCGTGCATCCGTGTTCATCCGGACCCGCAGGACATCCCCAATAGTTCTCGGTCGCGTCAATTGTGCCGGTGCACACCGTCGAACCGTCAAGTGCACAAACGTCCCCCACTCCTATGCCTCTTCCCAGCAAAGAGTTCAGATGGATATCCACTTCGGCGGGAGTATTGACGGCTATGTCGATATCCTCGTCGCTGATTACGTTCTGGGAAATGACGGTGCCACGAACCGGGGAACCACCATCGCCGCTATTGATGTTGATTCCCACACGGCCGGGAGTGGCGGTGTCGGCCTGATCTGCGAGATTACCGGCAATCGTATTAAGGATGATTTTGTTCCCACTCATGTCGTCGGCGGGAAGCCCAAACGCGGGTCCAACGTGCGTGTGCAGTGCGACGCCCCCCAGTCCATTATGTATGAGCGTGTTCCCAATGATCACGTTGTCTGACACGCGGCCGCGGCCCATGCCATCGGAAAACATGCCCGCCCCCGAACCACCAATTTTCACGCCGTTGTCGTTAGAAATGTTCTCCGCCACGGTATTGTGGTCCACTCCAAAGTGCGGACCGTAAGGCGGCGAAGTCTTGCCCGACGGCGGATGCGAGGCCAGCACAATGCCGCACTCCAAAGCGTTGTTCGTGATTGTGTTGTGGATGAGCAGGTTGTCATGGCTTTCGGAGGTCTCGTCACTGATCAGCACACCATCGGCGTTTCCGGTGATGAAGTTCCCAGAAACGATGGAGTTGGCTGTCCCGATCAAATGAACAGCGCCGCCGCAGTCCCCGGTTTCATCATTTTCATAAACGCCATTACCAGGCTGATTAGGGCAACCGGTTGCGGCTCCGGTGAACTCCAAGCCCGGTGTGGCATCGTTGTTAATCACGCGGTTGTCTTGGATGGTGACATCCGAAGCGCTTACCACCAAAACGCCCTCAAAGTCTGCGTTCTTTACCGTAAGTCCGGTAATGGTGACCTGCTTCAGGCCGGGATGGTCGAAACCATCCACGAAGATGCCATGCGCGAGCCCAGTGGCATCAATAATCGAGGCACTCGTACCCGCTCCGATAATCGCCACTGGAAGACCAATGACCACTTCTTCGCTGTAGGTACCGGCTTCAATCTGGATGAGATCGTTGGCAGCGGCATGGTTGACGGCGGTTTGGATGCTCTTGAAGCAGTTGTGGGAACCGGCCGGATTGACGCAAAGGGTTCCGGCCACGGCAGTCTGGCAGATGGCGACGAACACCACCGCAGAACAGAGAATTAGTATTCGGCTCAATCGTGTTGGTTGCATGGATGCTCTCCTCCAGTACAGAAATGATTCCGAGGTTTGCGAGCCGGGTACACAGCGCCAGTCGTCGGTTCGAGATGATAACGTTGGAACTCTTGCAGGGACGCGGCGGATTGCGCCCGCGGGCCTTGCACACAGCCTAGCTCTAAAACCGCGCACGAAAGCCGAGAGGTTCTTCATGGACAACCTTAGGGAACGGAATCGGACGGGACCAGAGGTGAAAGCCTCGGAATCCTAGCACTTCTAGGTTTTCAGATCAAGGGAGAATCGTGGCTGTTGTGATCAGTGCTAGCGCTCAAAACCCCCGCTCGACGGGGCAACGAGCGCTATCGAGATGTTACGCCGGTTAGCTCGTCGACGTGCATCGGATTGCCCTATTACGAGCCGTGACCGTGAATCTCGCTTTACTGCCCGCTCCTCTTCGGGCGCCCCGTGCGGAACGCCGAACTTTCCACTACTCGTGGCGTGGGGTGCGACACGCTCAAAGGGTTGGACTTGACTCCAGGTGAGAACGGGGAGTGGGGCTTTCTTGCAGAAATATCAATTTATGAAATATGCTCGACTGTCTTGTCGCGCTAACCTTATGGGCATCAGTAAGCATCTTTACCCGATGGCGTTGTTGGTGCTCGGGCTGGTGGTTGAGGCCAACTCCCAAGCAAGCCGTGTTCCGGGCGCGGACTGGATGCATCTAGCATCGCCGGAACAGGCGGGCTGGTCCGCGAAGAATCTGGCGGGAATACGCGATTACCTCGAGGAGATTGGCTCCACGTCGGCGATGATCGTGCAACATGGCGTGGTGGTTGCGGCATGGGGGGATGTTGCGCACAAATCGAACCTGTACTCCTGCCGTAAGAGCCTATTGAACGCTCTGATTGGTATTGCCGTGGCTGAGGGCAAAATCAACCTCGACGATACGCTTGAGAAACTCGGTATTGACGATAAGAAGCCATCGCTAACCGTGGTGGAGAAGCAGGCGACGGTGCGCGATCTGCTCGAGGCGCGCTCGGGGGTCTATCATCCGACGGTCTACGAGACGAAGGGTATGGCGGAGCAGAGACCGCCGCGCGGCTCCCATGCCCCGGGCACGTTTTGGTATTACAACAACTGGGACTTCAATACGCTCGGCTACATCTACGAGAAGGCGACAGGCGCGAAGATCTTCGAGGCTTTCTATCGGGAGATCGCGCAGCCTATTGGCATGCAGGATTTCAAGCCGCACGACGGACGTTATTTCGCCGGCTCGGATACGCGCTTCCCAGCATACCCATTCGATATGAGCGCACGAGACTTTGCGCGCTTTGCCCTGCTTTACCTTCATGGGGGCAGATGGAACGACGCGCAGGTGGTTCCAGAAGATTGGGTGAAGTCGAGCGCCAGGCCGCATTCCGATACGGAGTCAGGGGGCTACGGATATTTGTGGTGGACGGGCGACTCGGCGAGCGGCACGCCGCAAAGGATATCTTTTCCGAAGGGGAGCTTCTGGGCTGAAGGGCATCTTGGGCAGTATGCCGTGGTTGTTCCGTCACTCGATCTTATCGTTGTCAACCGTTTGGATGGGGAGATGACGAAGCGCGAAATCCACAAGCGACAGATAGCGCGGTTGGTGGAGATGGTAGCGACTGCCGCACCCACGAATTAATTCTTATTGCTCGAAGCCGACACCGTGCGGCAGGTACTTGTGCGAGGCGCGTGACGAGGGGATTGGAAAGGGATTTCAAAGATGCCGCGGAACCTGACCATCGTCGCAGGACCTCTGTTGGTTGCCGTGCTCGCTTGTGTGTGCGTACTGAAGGCCAGGTGAACCCCGCACAGGAGCCTGTCGGGGGAGAATATGTTTTGAAGGCGGAGACGCCCCTGGTTGTCCTTGATGTAGTGACTTACAAGAAGGGCGCACCCGTGCATGGGCTGAAGCCGTCCGATTTCACCATCCTCGAAAAAGGCAAGAAAATGACGTTGCAAAGCTTCGAGGAATACCGCGGCGATCAGGCTCCCCCTTCAGCGCCGCTGGCGGCCAAGCAGAGCGCCGGCTGTGGGTGCAGAGTTACCAAGCTCGCTCTTTCGATGGCGAGTTGGGTTCTCATTTCCACGGCCCAATTTCCCGGCGGCGGTTTGAGGTCGTGGAGAGCACCTGCCTGTTTCTTCCCCGCGTAATCGGCCTTCCCCGTACACTATCGAGGTCGGCTTCCCGGGTTTCCCCGTCCAAACGATTTCATGACGGATCGCCTTTTCGAGACTGCAGCCTTTTCGTTATGTTCAGGCCCTCAGGTTTGCTCGCCTCCCCGATCATCCCTACCGCAGCAGATCATCACCGCAGGGCAGCCAAGGCTTTTACGTCCGTGCTTGAACATGCTTCGTTGCCTCCGCATGCATCGGATATGGTAACCACCAGCCCAGGCAATTGCTGGTCTGGGGACTTTCACGCCACAAGATTCACAGCCTGGTTCCAGTGTTAGGGCGATTTTTTTCGCCAACAATCAGCCGAGGACCTTCGGCTCCGTTGAAGACTGTTCACTTTTGAACACTCTCGGCCTTGATCGCCACCTATTATGTCCGTGCGACTAACTATTCAGGACAATTTACCGGCAAAGAAGTTGGCTAGGAAGAGTTGATTGGGTCGACGCTGGACTTGCGAACTTGTGTCGAGCCCGCGAGAACACGGCTTCCTCCGCAAGCCCGACCACACAAATAAAGCCAGCACGGAGCTTCCTCGTCATACTTGATATGCTCCGAGGGTTCTGCAAAGGAGCTGAACCAATGACCACGCATCCACTTTCCGGTGCCCAAATGGTCCCCATGACTCGACAGAAAGGAATGATCGCACTCTCTCTTCTCGTCCTCTGCACGCTGGGGCTGAGCCTGTCCGCGAGGGCCGAAAAGTCTGCCTTAACCACCTTTGATCCTCCGGGCTCGATTGAAACCATTCCTAACAGCATTAACCGATCGGGTGCGATCACGGGATATTTCTTTGACGGCAATATTTTTCACGGCTTCCTGCGCTCTCGCCACGGCACCTTCACAACCTTCGATTTTCCGGGGGCGACCGCTACCGTCGGGGCAAGCCTCAACCTGGAAGGGACGATCACGGGATATTACTTTGAAGAGAATTTGGTGGGACACGGCTTCGTGCGCTCGCACGACGGCGCCTTGACCAGATTCGATCCTGTCGGCTCAGTAGAGACCGAACCCGCAAGCATCAATGCCGCCGGAGCCATTACGGGAAGTTACACTGACGCGAGCGGCGTCTCGCACGGCTTCCTGCGCGATCGCGACGGCACCATCACAAGCTTCGATCCTCCGGGCTCGAATGGAACCTTCGCCACCGGCATCAGCCCGAGGGGAGAGGTTACTGGATACTACGACGAAGGGCCGTTTTTTCAGCACGGGTTCCTGCGCTCACGGGACGGGGACTATACCACGTTTGATCCGCCGGCAGCGTTGGCCACCATGCCGTCGTCGATCAACCCTGCGGGGAAAACCATAGGGTCTTTCTATAAAATCGACCTGTTCAAGGTGCATGGCTTCGTGCGCGACCGTGACGGAGAGATCACCATCTTCAATGGTCCGGGTGCGGTTGGCACCTTTCCCCAAAGCATAAACGCCGCGGGAGTGATTACGGGAAACTACATCGGCAACAGCGGGCAGCATGGTTTCGTGAGGGATCGCGACGGCGAGTTAACCACCTTCGACCCTGGTGGCTCTAGCAACACCGCACCCACAAGCATCAACGCGGCCGGAGTAATTACGGGAAGT
>DATNKA010001104.1:0-2903 GCA_035603655.1 Candidatus Acidiferrales bacterium
AGCCGGGCCGCCACGAGCATCAAGGGGATAAGTATGCGTCGAGTTGTTTTGCAAGCGCTCTTCTTCAGTTTGTTCTTCGCCGCCGCCACCATGGCGTTCGCGCAGAGCGATTATAAAGTGATCACGGTTACGGACGGTGGAACGATTACCGGCACCGTCAAATGGTCTGGGCCGGTTCCTCACAACCTCGAATTTCCTATCAGCAAAGATCCGCAGATTTGCGATCCTGACTCCAAAAAATCAGCTGATCTGGAGCGCCTCGTCATCGGTCCGCAAAGCGGCGTCGTCAATACCATCGTCTATCTGAAGAACATCACGAGCGGCAAGGCTCTCGAACTGCCCGAGCAGCGCCGTCACCTCGATCAGAAACGCTGCCGCTATGTTCCACACATTCTGCTGGTTCCGCAAAATGAAACGCTTAGCATGATGAGCTCCGATGCGACCCTGCACACCATCCACATGGACGGTGCGGCTACCTTCAACCTGCCTTTTCCTTTTACCGACCGCCCGACGGCGCGTACCATGGCGACTCCCGGACTGGTTCACTTGCGCTGCAATGGCGGCCACGTCTGGATGAATGCCGAGATGATGGTGGTTACGCATCCTTACTATGCCGTCACCGACGAAAGCGGACGCTACGAGTTCACCAACGTCCCGCCGGGAAAGTATCAGATAGTCGCGTGGCATGAAGGCTGGGGACTGGCCGGCAAAGAACAAGCCTACGACGTATTAACCGAACGCAGCGTGCAGCGCCCCGTCTTCACCGAAGCGAAGACGTGGGAAAAATCTGTCACCGTGAACGGCAATCAGTCGAGCTCAGTAGATTTCGTGATCTCGAACAAATAATTTCGGGTGGCCCTCGATAAGAACGAAGGTTCTGTCAAGGCATAGTTATCCTGGGCGGTGCGAAAGCACCGCCTGTTTCGTCGTACCAGAGAGAGGTTGAGGACCAAGACCCTGGAAATCTCACGCTGAATCACCCACTGGTGGTCGTCTTCTTGCGAAGATCGTTCCACCAACCATCGATTCGGCCAAAACCTCGACCATGATTCTTCTATGCGAACATCCCGCCCCGTGCGGGATGCGAGAGCGCCCAATCAATCCTGCGGTCTAGCTTGCGCCGACCAGGGCCACCCGCGGGCTGCTCTCGATGCGAACGATCTCTGGATAGGCTGTTTGGCTGCGCAGCATCCAGTAGAGTCGTACGGCTAACTTTCGCGCTGCTGCCACCTTGGCCACGCCCTTCGGCTTCTGATGACAGCGATGCCGATACTGCTTGCGATATCCGGGATCGAAGCGTACTGCAATCTGGGCCGCTTCTACCAGCAGCGAACGCAGCATGCGATTGCCCTGCTTGCTGATCGCTCCCAGCTTCTGTCTCCCGCCCGAACTCTCCTCGCGCGGAATCAGTCCCAGATAGCTCGCCACCTGCTTGCCGCGCTGGAACCGGCTCACGTCGCCGATGGTCAGCACATAGGCCAGCGCCGTGTTCGGCCCCACTCCCGGCTGCGTCATCAGCAACTTGGCCTGCGGATTTTCCTCTGCCGCCTTCTGCACCGCGTCGTCGAGTTTGTCGATCTGCTGGTTCAACATCCTAAGCAGTCCCAGCAAATCTTCCCGCCGGCAACTCGCCCACGGTTTGAGCGGAAGCTCGCGCAACATCTTCTGTCCTGCCTGGCTCCACAGCGTGCCCTTCTTCTGCATCCCCTTATTCAGGGCCAGGTGTTGCAGTTCGTTTTTCACTCGGCTACGAATCTCCACCAGCTTGTGCCGGTGCAACACCAGTTGCCGCAGATCGCGCTGCTCCCGGTCCGGGATCCAGAGCCGCGGAAAACGGCCTTCTACCACCAGCTTTAAAATATGTGCCGCGTCCCGCTTGTCCGTCTTCTGCTTGCGCACGTAACTGGCTCGGATCTGCGCCGCATCTCCGATCCAGATCTCGTGTCCCAAGTCTTCCACCAACTCGACGAACCATTGACTGTTGCCCGTGGCCTCCATGCCGATCAGTACCGGCGCCACCAGTTGCTGATAAAACACTTTGGCGTCACCACCGGCATGCATCAGTTTCTGCTCGCCGGTTTCCCCCGTCTCGCTGTCCAGCCAACTCACCTGTTGCCAGCTGGGATGGAAATCACATCCTATAATCATCATGCGAAGGCTCCTTCCTCCCCAGAAGCCTTAGTCCTCAAACCAAGACTACCGGGTTGATCGAGCCTTCGTTCTTATCCAATCAATCCTAACGTCGCGCACTTTGCGACGTTAGGGTGGGTACTTTGACGTTCGAAGCTTCGAAGCTCCTCGAAACTAACTCTTCGGGAACACCACCACATTCTCCGGATTCGTCATCAAGTACGGCGATCCCGGCGCCTGCTTTACTCCCGTCGCGGTCACTGAAAACACGTATAACTTTCCTGCTGCATTGGCCACCGCATACAGATGATTCGCACTGTCCCAGTAAATCTGGTTCACCGCATCCGTAGTCACCAACCCCGTCATGTGTGTTACCGGATTCGCGCCGTTGAAGTGGAAAAACTGCAGTCCCGCACTGCCTGCCAATGCCAGCAGTTTTCCCGACGCAGAAATCTTCATGTCATTGACATTTCCCACCGCGACCATCGGCATGTTCGAGGCCGTGCTCGTCGTCGCCAAATTTCCCGAACTGTCGGCCGTGTAAACCCCGATCTGCGTCGGACCAACCTGCGTGATGTCGTTGGTGGGCGTCAGCGTAATCGCGATGTCACTCGCAGAGTCGGTTGCTGTCAGGTAAGGAGAGTAAGCTCCGTGGAGCGCCTTGGGGTATGGCGGATTGATATTCAACACCGTCAGCGTTCCGTCGCTGCCCCGGCTGAATCCGTAAATATATTGGCCTCCGTACAAAGGACTGGCTCCATAAGCATATTCAT
>DATNKA010001105.1:0-12735 GCA_035603655.1 Candidatus Acidiferrales bacterium
CCAACGTGCTCAGCACGCAGCGCGTCAATCGTGCCGCGCTGCCGCAACTGCGCAAACAGAAAAAGGGTTTGGTGCTATGGGTTGGGAGCACCAGCACTCGCGGTGGCACGCCGCCTTATCTTTCACCCTACTTTGCGGCGAAGGCAGCTGTGGATGCGCTCGCTGTCAGCTATGCCGCAGAGTTGAATCGCTGGGGCATCGAGACCTCGATCATCGTTCCCGGAGCCTTCACCTCCGGCACGAATCACTTCGCCCATGCCGGTGCACCAGCAGACAGGGCGCGCCAGGCCGAGTACGACAACGGCCCTTACGCGCATCTTGGTGACGACATCATGAAGGGGTTCGCTGCTACCACGCCTGCCGATGCCGATGTGGCCGATGTCGCCAAAGCTATCGTCAGTGTGGTGGATTTGCCCTTCGGTAAGCGTCCGTTCCGAGTGCACATCGATCCCGCGCAGGATGGTGCGGAGATCGTCAACGGAGTGGCAGATCGTGTTTGCACCGAAATGTACCGCAACATCGGTCTGTCGGACCTGCTGACTCCGGTTGCGTTTTCGCTCTGATTCTGGTTCCGTGGGGAACGGTAGAAGACCACACAAATCAAAAACGGAGGATCGTCATGTTTTCAATTATCGGAATTACTGGTCGAGTTGGCGGAGGTGCTGCTAGCCGTCTGCTCGGACTGGGTAAGCAAGTACGCGCTGTTGTACGCGACGAGGCTAAGGGCCACGTCTGGGCATCGAAGGGTGCGTCTGTCGCCGTCGCCGATATGACCGACGGCGACGACCTCGGACGCGCTATAGCGGGCTCCGAAGCAGTCTTCGTTATGTTGCCACCCCTATTCGATCCCTCGCCTGGATTTCCTGAAGCCAAAGGCCAGATCGACAGTCTTTCCGTAGCGCTCCGACAATCGGACGCAAAGCGAATCGTTGCTCTTTCGACGATTGGTGCCCACGTCACCAGGCCGAATCTGCTCAATGGCCTTCACATGATGGAGCAGTCGTTCAGGCAGCTCCCGATGCCTGTCACGTTTCTTCGACCGGGATGGTTCATGGAGAACCATGCTGGAGATGTCAGCTCTGCCATAAGCGAAGGGATCATCCACAGCTATCTTCAGCCTATCGAACACGCCATTCCCATGATCGCGACGAAAGATATCGGCGCCCTCGCCGGTACCCTCCTGCTTGAATCGTGGTCGGGCAAGCGGGTCGTCGAGCTTGAGGCGAAGACACGTGTCTCTTCAGCGGACATCGCAGCGACGCTGACTGACATTCTCGGCAAGCCAATAAAGGCGGAGCCGGTTCCACGAGCTCGATGGGAAGAGGTCTTTCGCGCTCAAGGTATGAAGAATCCTACGCCGAGAATTCAGATGATCGAAGGCTTCAATGAGGGCTGGATCGAATTCGAAGCTGGATTCGAAGGCTCCATCAAAGGGCAGACCTCGCTCAAAACCGTGCTCGAAGAAATGGTTCGGGATGCTCGCAAACAGGCCGCATCGGCTTAGGAATTTTTTACAAGGAGAAGAACAGTGAAGACACAACAAATGACGAAGTACATTCTTGGAGGCATGATCGCTGTGGCTTTCACCTTCTTTTGCGCTTCGTCGAACGCACAAGCGAAAGAGGAGAAGATGAATGAAGCACTGACCATCAACGGAGACGGCGCTCAGCGCAATCCAGATATCCATTGGCCCAAGGGGCAGCACCCGGAAGACGCTGACCTCTATGCCCACAACGAGATTATGGTAGCAGCGAGTTGCGAAACCGTGTTTGCGAATATCGTCGATGCGCAATCGTGGCCGAGCTGGTATCCCAACTCTCACAATGTCGTCGTTCATGACAACCCGGACAACAAATTGCACGAAGGGGCGAAGTTCTCCTGGGACACGTTCGGTGTACACATCGAGAGCACCGTTCATGAATTCGTGCCCAACAGCCGAATTGGCTGGTGGGGTTTGGGCACGGGAATGAAGGCTTATCACACGTTCCTGCTGGTCAAAACTGACCAGGGTTGCCACATCATCACCGAAGAGGTCGTGAGAGGTGAAGGGGCTATCAAATTCCGCCAGGAGCAGCCGAACGCAATGCACGACGGCCACGATCTTTGGCTAAAGGTCATCAAAGAGCGCTCTGAAAAGCAGAACTAGAGGTGGCGTCTTGAGGTCGAGCCTGCTTGGCTCGGCCCGTCACGCTTCGATAGCAGTTGATCGCATCCGGATCGCCGAGGTTAGTTACTGGAGAACGCCCATCTCGCCCGCCAACCACACGATAGCAACATGAGTCGTGACCAGCGAAAGGATGCACCACAGAACCCATGAATCTCTGAAACGGCCGCAGCAGGAAGCGTAACAGTTCCTGGATACGCCTCCGTCACAGACCTGGAGAACATTCCTGCGGAATCACCTCGGGGAAATTGGCGCCGTTGACTTTTTCACCGTGCCAAACGATTCGTATGCGAGTGCTGTTCGTTTTTCTGCATGCACGGGACAGCGCAGACGAATGAAGCACTTTCCAGTCGGGAGTTTTTGAACTCTCGTACATGGCTCCGGTGAGAGTCTGGGGGAAATATAATGAACGATGATGGCCACTGAAAGGTAGCGGTGCCTCATTGTTTAAACGCGTCGATATTCTGCCCACGCTGAACGCACGGAGCCTTTCAGGTGCTGCAGTTGATGCATCGGAGGCGCTGCGCAATTCGTCTTCTAAATCTGCCCGAAGTGCGGCAGAAACTTTAGCGGCCAAGGCTTCCGATCGTAGCGACTTCCACCTCTATCTCGCATTCTCCGGGGATTACCTGGCCATCGACGAGGCGGCGATGAGTACTTGCAAGAGAGCGCGGTCGTGAAGAAATCAGTTGGAACGAATTGGCCTCTAAAACGAGCTTGTCAGGGTAGCGACTGATGCAGAAGTTCAGATTCAATGGCTCTGGGCAAACCTTGAAGCTCGTGGGTATTGTCGTTTTCTCCCTTTTCTCCGGCCCTGTCCTGGCAAAGCAACCACCGGGGGCCCTGCACCGGGACGTGCTCAGCACCTGGACGACGGTTCAGGGACTGCCGCAAAATTTCATCACCGCGATCGACCAGACGTCGGATGGGTTCCTGTGGATCGGGACGCTGGGTGGATTGGCTCGTTTCGATGGGCAAAGGTTTGAAACATTCGGCCCGCGGTTGCCTTCTGCGTTGCACGGATCCATCAGCGCGATGGCTCTTGATGCAAACGGCACGCTGTGGATTGGGACGGCGAGCGGGCTTTTTTTCTATCGTGACGGCAGCTTTCGCTCAGCGCCAAGCTGGCAGGGGCGCCCGATCACGTTGGTTGAGAAGATTCTTGCGGCGAATCGCAGCGGAGCGTGGGTCCGGACACGCGACCACCTGTTATACCTTACGAACACATCCGCGCAGGACATCGTGCTTCCAATCGCGATGCGAGATATGCGAAGTTTCGCCTACGACCGCCAAGGGCAGCTATGGCTCACGGATGGAAGAACGATTGTCGTTTCGAGCGATGGTCGCGTCCAAGCTCGATATCCCTTGGAGAATGCGTCCCTCGTGTATGCGGCTCCTGACGGTGCAATCTACGCTGGCGATGGACACCACCTATTCGTCTTTCATGAGGGTAAGTTTCATCGTGTTGCCAACGCGGGTCCTGGCGAGTTCGTTTCAATGATGATTGATTCCAAGCGTCGACTTTGGATGGCCAGCGGCGGTTTGGAGGGAATTAGCTGCAAAACCGAAAACGGCGTTGAGATGCTCACGTCCAACGATGGCCTGGCCAGCAATGATGCTCGCGTGGTGTTCGAAGACCGGTCGGGTGACATTTGGATCGGCACAATCTCCGGTTTGCAGCGGCTGCACGCGGGACTATTCACCAGCTATACCGAACGCGATGGCTTACTGCGCGCCGCCAAGCAATACGACTCGATCTTTCAAGACCAACAGGGCTCGATATGGGTTGGCGCGATTGAAGCGGGCGTGGCGCGTTGGGACGGCAAGCAGTGGCAGACGTTTGGTACGAAAGCTGGACTACCAAGCGGGCAGGTGCGAGGTTTCGTCCAGTCCGCAAGCGGCGATCGCGATGATGGACCGATCATCGCAATCTCTGATTATGGGTTGTTTCGTTATCACAGTGGCCGCTTTTATCACATCCCCCACATTCCGGCCGGATACATTTGCTCTCCGGTGCGCGCCTCCGACGGAAGTCTATGGTTCAGTGTTCAACAAAAGGCGGTTTATCGGATGAAGGACGGAGTTCTGAGCGCGTATGGAACTGAACAAGGCTTGCCCGATAATGTTATCTGGGCACTGCTTCCCGATGAGGAGGGAGGTGTTTGGGCGGCCGCTTCCACTGGCCTTTTCCACTGGCGCGATGGGCATTGGCTGCTTGACGTCGCAACAGAAGGCCCAGTCCTTTCCGTGATGCGTTCCTCGCGGTTGGGGCTTTTGCTCGGTACTGCTACGGGAATCATAATCGTGCGCGACGGTCATCGATGGACTATCGGGCAGGAAAATGGCCTCCCGGTACGCATGGTCCTCTCTATGGTGGAAGACAACAATGGGGATATATGGCTGGCGTCCACAAACGCCATCGGCGTGGTACCTCATCAGCAGATCGAAGCCGTAATGAGCGGTGCTGCGAGCAAAATCTCTCCGGAGATCTTCACCGAAGCTGATGGCTTGCGTAGTCCCGATGTTCTTCCCCTTCCGCAGGTGAACGCAATAAGAGCGCGTGACGGTCATATCTGGTTCGCTACCGCACGTGGTCCGGCAGTGGTGATGCCAACCGTTTTCCAAACGGAGCCTCCGACCGCGGTGCTCGATTCGGTTGCAGTCGACGATCAGCCATACGACTACCGCATGTTAGCGGTTCCCCCGGGACGTCACCGCATCACCTTCAACTTCACGGCTCCCGTATTTGTTGCTCCGGAGCAGGTGACATTCCGCTATCGGCTGAATGGCTGGGATACGGACTGGGTTGATGCGGGGACGCAACGAACCGCGTCCTACACCGCGCTTCCGCCCGGCGGCTATGGGTTCCGAGTGCAGGCGATCGCACGCGGGGTATGGCGCGGGCCGGTCAGTACTGAAGGCGCATTGAGGCTAAAACCGTATTTCTGGCAGACCCGGTTCGCCCGAATCTCCACCTTGCTGCTGGGCATCGCTCTGATCATTGAGTTCACAAGAAGGCGCAGTCTACGACGCGTAGAACGATTTCGTGTTCGCTTTGAGGAGCGCGCCGCCGAGCGAGAGAGGATCGCGTACCAGATTCACGACTCCTTAATCCAGGATCTGATTGGTGCAACTTTGCAACTCGAGTTGGTTGGACTGCAACTTCTCTCGGAAAGGGAGGCCGCTCAGAAGTCTCTTGACGGGATTGCATCACATTTGCGCGCCACTATCACCCGCAGCCGAGATATGGTATCCGCACTGCACTCAACAGCCTCTCCGCACTACAGCCTTTACGATGTGCTTAGCCTCTGCGAATCCGAGTTTCGTGTTGGACATAAGCCTGAACTGCGCGTCGTGAGCATGGGTGAGCCCCGCGAAATCAATCCCGTCGTGCGCGACGAAATCTATCGAATCTGCCGGGAAGCGGTCGCCAACGCCTTCCGACATGCCAAGGCTCAAATGATTCAAGTGAAGATTCAATACGAGAAGGTTGGGCTGACCATCGACATCGTGGATGATGGCGGTGGGATGGATGAGAAGACCAACCAGTTCGGCCGAATGGGACACTTTGGGTTGCGCGGAATGCGCGCTCATGCACGACGGATTGGAGCAGAGTTTTCCGTGACCAGCGTGTTGGGAGGCGGAACCCATGTCCGTCTTCGCGCCAGGATTGCTCAGGGATGGAAAGAACGGATGCAGGCAAGTCTTGCGGCCTGGCCGCGGCCTTTGGAGGACTTCCTTAGCAGAATCAAGGCAAAGGTGGGTGATGGATTTGAACAGTGAATCTCCGGCGGTCGAGCGCCTAAAGGTCCTTATCGTTGACGATCATCCGATGGTTAGGGAAGGACTTGCCGGGATCCTGAAACGATTCGAGATCGCTATCAGCGGTGTCGCCGCAAGCGGACGAGAAGCTCTTGAAATGTTTTCTGCGACTCGACCAGATGTGACATTACTCGATCTGCGTCTCCCCGATCAGAGGGGCCTCGACGTGCTGAAATCCATTCTCAATCTTGACCCGAATGCGCGCGTGGTGATCCTGACGTCTTCCCAGGTAGAGGCAAACATCTACGATGCAATCTCGCTCGGTGCCTGTGGGTACCTGCTCAAGGGAATTGATGGCGCCAGTTTGGCGCGGCAGATTCGCCATGTCGCCGAGGGAGGAAACGCGATCGCACCCGAGGCATCGGAGCGGCTGACGAGGTACATTGCCTCGAAGAGGATCAGCGAACGTGAAATCGAAGTCCTGCGCTTGATCGCACTCGGCAAGAGCAACAAGGAGATAAGCCAACGCCTCGATGTCACGGTGGACACCGTTAAGATGCATGTGAAGAACCTGCTTCAAAAACTCCAGGCCAGCGACCGCACCCAGGCCGTTGTCATCGCGATCCAGCGTGGGCTCATTCAGTACTAGCTAGCTAGAGCCTACCTACCCGAAAGAGTAAGCCGACGCCTACCCATCATATATCTGGGAGTTGCCGGACAGCTCTGCTACACTCGCCGCCGTCGATGACCTCACGAAGTAGAGGAGCGTGCTGGAGACGCCCCCGAAGGTCTCGCCCACCAGATCTTTGGGATTATGGTTTCCCGCGAGGCGAGACAGTGGTCAACGGGCATGATCGCCATCAACGGAGCAAAGTATTCTCCAAACGCGAAACTGGGAGCTAGCTCTGGCATCAGACTTGATGATGCTGAGATGCTGGATTGTATTCAACACGTTCTAAATCAAACCAAGGGGAGCATGTATGCGAATGACTGAGAGCAAGAAGTTCAGGTGGGTTACCTTAAAAGCTTTTCTTACTTTCCTGGCAATTCTAACGCCGGTAGCGATCTCGCCTTATCGAGCCAATGGGCAGGTTTCGGGCCAGGTGGCACGAGGCCTGGATCTGGCGACGGATCATGGGCGCGTGGTTGCTGGACAAGAACAGACGATCACTGTCTTTCTGAAGCTGCATAAGCAGGCGGAATTCGATCAAGATGTGGCGGATCTGTATGATCCGACTTCGCCGCGCTATCACCAATGGTTGACCGATGCCGACTTCGCCAAGTACGCGCCAACGAGCGCGGAGATGAAGACGGTAAGGGAAGAATTGGAAGGGCATGGCCTCAGCACGATCTCGATTGATCCGCAGAACTTTTCTATCCGCGTACATGGAACCGTGAGCGCGATTGAAAACGCCTTTCAAACCGAGCTTCACACCTTCACATATAAAAACACGAGCTTTCAGGCTCCTCGGTGGGAAGGGAAACTGTCAGGTGCAGCCGGAGAGCTGGTTGCTGCAACGGCGGGGCTCGAACGCCATGCGGTTCACCCTAATTTTGTAATTGCGAAGAACCCAGAAACAGGGAAACCGCTGTTTTCGAAAAAGATCACGGCAACGGAGACCGCATCGCAGCTTTTCGCAGGGCTCACCGGCACCGCACTAACGGGGCCATCGACCTTTAATCTTAAGGGGATAGCTCAGCCGCTTCCGCTCGGAGACTACTTCGGACCTGCCTACGACATAAATATTTTTGAGTTCGTCTCCTATACGCCTGCTCAATTGCGATCACATTACGGTCTTACATCTCTCATCCACCAGGGCTACGACGGGTCCGGGCAGACGGTCGCGCTTCTCGAAGCTTACGGCTACGCTTCAGCCGAACTGGATGCCAATACCGTTGGGAGCGTATTTGGTCTGCCCCTGCTTACCAACAAGAATTTCGAAGAGGTCTTCCCCGAAGGCCAGCCGTTAAACCCTAATGCCGCCGACCTGACGGGCTGGACGGGCGAGATTGCGCTCGACATTCAATCGGTGCACGCGATAGCTCCCGGAGCAAAGATCATTGAAGTCGCTTCTGCCGGCCAGGACAACGAAGACCAGATTACGTCACTTGAGTACATCAGGACGCACAAGCTTGCCAATATCGTGTCCTGCAGCTTTGAGAATGACTCGGAGATTATCTCCGGCACGGATGAAGAAAATTCCTTTGACAATGTGTTGGAGCGCCTCGCCGCGGCGGGAATCTCTGTCCAGTTCGCAAGCGGAGACACTGGCGACCAGGGACTAGGCACCCCCTTAGGCGCAGTCAGCGTTCCCTCGAACTCACCCTATGCCACCGCGGTTGGTGGAACGAGCGTTCTGAACGATCCCCTCGGCAAGGGCGACATCGTAACCGGCTGGGGCACCAATGTCACGGCTCTGCAAGTTGAATTCGTCCAAGATCCGCCGGTTAGCATTGGCTTTCAGTTCGGTGCCGGGGGTGGTGAAAGCCAGTTTTTTGCCAAGCCTGTATGGCAGCAGGCCCTTCCGGGCAATGGCCGTCAAGTGCCTGACGTGTCGGCAGACGCAGATCCGGAGACTGGCGTTCCCTTGGTTGTAACTTCCGAGGGTTCGCAAGCAGCAGAGGCCGGTGTCGGCGGGACAAGTCTGGCGACCCCGATCTTCTCTGCCATCTGGGCAATTGCGAGCCAATACAATGGCAAGCCTCTCGGTTTCGCAGCACCGGCAGTGGCCCGGCTGAAAAAAGGGGAGATCACAGATGTGGTCGATACCTCCCCGCTCTCGACCGACAGTCTCTCAGGCACCATCGTCGACCAGAATGGATCCACGTTCTATTCGACGGATGCGCTCTTCGCGGGCCAGATTCCCGCGATAGCACAGACGAATTTCCTAGCTGCTATCACAAATCTTCACCAACTCCACTCGGCTTTCGCGATCACATTTGGCGCCGACACTTCTCTGACCGTTGAAGAGGGGTGGGACAATGTCACCGGATTTGGTGAGCCGAATGGTCTGCCTTTTATCCAGGGCGTGACCGGAAAAAGGAAAGGAGCGCCGATCGAGAAATAACTTCGCTGCACTTTTGTGCAGAGAAGGAGAAGAGCAAGTCCCTAGTTTTCAATGCAGGCCTGGTCGAAGAGCGTACCCGGTGGTTGGTTTTTCGGGCCAACTGCCGGATACGTTTTTCTTTTCTTGTCCCGATCAAAGAACACATTGAAGAGTGGAACAAGCTGAATGCAGATCCGGGCACGCGGAATGCTGAGCACAAGATCGATTTCTTGATCGCATGGACAATTGACGAACGAAAAGATGGGGTGGCGGCGTTCTGTCCCTACGTAAGCCAATGCCAGAAAGAAAAAATGTGCATCGGTCAAAAGCTTACCATCGGAAGGCGCACGAAGGATTGGCCCAAGCGAAAATCTAATTTACTTTCTCGCGCGGCCGCTGCCTTCGCGAGGGCTTCAAATAGCGCTTCGTCGATTCCATCTCCCGTGCCCCAACCGCTGTTGCACCGTACGCAAATCAACATCGCCCACAGATGCCTCGCCGCGAATGTCGAACGGAATTTGTGAATAAACAGTGCTCGGACTCGTCACCGCTTTTGCACGCGTCGCAGTGTTGGCAGTTCAATTGAGGATCGAGGGAGGGAAGGCAAAGCAGTTTCTACGCCCAAAATTTCCGCCGCGCGTCCTTCACAAAAGTCCCAAAGCTGCTCTGAAAAGTGCGTTTCTTAAACGCCGGTCCCTTCGTCGTCTGCGTACTCTGTGGCAAATATGGTGTAGAGGTTTCTGCAGTCTGCGCGGGATATCGAAATACAATCTTGGGGGATGATTCCTTCCGCACCAGGCACCGGGCCCCCTCTTCGGCCCTAATCGCCTGCGATCTAGTTCTTGAACACCGCCTTCGGCAACATTACATGCACTCCCTTGTTGCCATCCACCAGTTCGGTGATGTCCACGTCGCCGGCCACGCTGATCAACATGTAGGCATCTTCGCGGCTCATCTTCTTCTCCGTGGCCAGGAAATCGATCATCTCCCGCACCGCGATGCGGGTCGCTTCGTATAGTTCCTGATGAAAACCCATGCTGATGTAGTGAGTGGGAGTTTCGGCCCGCGGATATTTCTGCTGCGTCCCTTTATGTACGAGAAATTGCACCGTGCCGGTTAAGGAGGTCTCGAGCGCCGTGATGTCTACCTCTCCATTGCCCTGCCCGGCATGGCCGTCGCCGATCTCAAACAGCGCACCCCGGGCATGCACCGGCAAGTACAGCGTAGTTCCCGCGACCAGTTCCTTGTTGTCCATGTTGCCGGCGTGGATGCCCGGCGGGGCGCTGTCAATGCGGCCGTATGCCTCCGGTGGCGCTACTCCCATGCTCCCGAAAAACGGATGCAGCGGAATCTCGATTCCGGGAGCGAACTTCGCCATCATCCGATCCCGGTCCAGTGGAATGATCCTCATTTTGCGATAAGGGAAATCCTCCGGCAGAAAACCGCGATTGATTCCGAAGGCGTTATAGGCATACGGAATCGCCAGATCGATTTTCTGGATGCGAACCTCCAGCGTATCGCCGGGCTCAGCCTCTTCGATGTAGACTGGCCCGTTCAGAATGTGGCCGCCGGGGCCCTTGTCTGTGACTTCCTTATAAATGTCACGCAGATTTTGCTGCACCTGCTCGGGCGGGAGTCCCGCCTTTTCCAGTCCGGTGGGACTGTTGGTGAGCAAGGTTTCAAATTCAACGCTATCGCCCGAGTGTATGCGCAGCACCGGCGCGGCCGACGCATCATAGTATCCCCAGGCCACGGTCTTGGGTGTCGCCTTCAACGTGTACTTCTGAGGGCTGGCAGCTGGCGGTGCCGCCGGTGAAGGCATCTGAGCAAACGCCGTGGGCAACAGTAGTGCCATAAAATACAAAACGAGTCTACGCATGATCTCTCCTTACCACTGCGCTCTTAATTGAACTCTTACTTCTTAGCTACTGTCGCAAAAATGCTGCTTTCTGACGTAGGCCGGCTTACATCATATGCAGCGGAGATGGTCTTGGGTGGTGATTTTGCGCTCGTCCATTCTCGAGCGCGAGGCCAGTTGACGGTACCGGCTTAGATGCTCTGTCGCGCAAGATAGCACCCCATCTGGATGATGTCGGCGGCAATCATGCCCAGCCCTACCCATCGTCGCATGCCGTCCAGCCCGGGATATAGGCAACGACGCAACCCATGTCTTCGTTTGAGCACACTGATTCGGCCCGTGCGAACCGGTTCGCCACTTTTGACCTCGGCGAAACCAAAGCTGGTACCGAAGAAGTTTCCGTTCCCTACTCCTGGTGTTCTTTGTTGTGCACCGACGATTCCAACCGTCTATCGAGCACTGCCGTTTTGACGTGGAGTAGGCCCTGCGCTCCGGATCTGGTCCAGCTCATTTGCTGCTTCTTGCAGAAGCGCCAAGATGATTCGCAGCAATGCCAGCCGTCCGCGTTTCCTGCGTTGACAATTCCGGATATGCATGTATGTCTTTATAGACAGCCTGAAGTTTTGGAAGCAATGTGGCTAGGCTTGCAAGGATCTCTGCCGGCTTCTTCTCGCTCATGAAAGTAGTCTCCTTAGAGCTTCTAACAAAACCCACCGACAAGGCATCCTGGGATGACCAGCTTTACGCCAACAGCTTGAGTCTTGTTAGAAGTCGTAATCGCGACGCCTTATCGTTTCCTAACTCGCCTCGACCGAAGCCGTGATGCGTTCTACTTCACGTTCTGGATCACCGAAGCTGAGCTCTTGGCAATGTTCGAGTCGCCGTGATATGTGGCTGTAATCGTGGTCGAACCCACCTCCAGGGTTGAAGTTGTGAACTTCGCTTTGCCGCCGCCAAGCTGCGCTGTTCCCAACACCATCTTCCCTGCCGAAAATGTGACTGGGCCGGTAGGCATCACTGTCGGCGAGGTGATCGTGGCGGTCAACGTTACTGGCTGACCGTGAGTCGATGGATTCTGCGACGAAGTGATGGTGGCCGCACTCGTTGTTTCGACTATCACCTGGTTCAACACGGCAGATTTGCTGCTTAGGTTGTGCGCGTCGCCACTGTACACTGCGACCAGCGGATAGGGGTCGGCGTTGAGGTTCGATCTCGTAATAGTGGCCACTCCATGGCTGTTCAGCGCGGCCGAACCGATCGTGTCGCCCCATGTAAACTTAACCCTTCCAGTCGGTGGGATTGGTCCCGACGATTTTACGATTGCAGTGAAAGTCACCTTCTGCCCGTAGATGGAGGGGTTCAAGCTGGATTTCAGACTGGTTCGCGTGCCAAATGCCGGGGTGATGGCCACCCCAAACGGCCCGCTCCCAGCCGCTAACTTTACCGTGGCAACCACCTTGTTGCTTGCCGTGTCGATCACTGAGACGGTGTCTCCGCTGCTATTGGTCACGTAAACGCGGCTTCCGTCCGGGGTGATGGCCACCCCAAACGGGCCGTTCAAAATCCCAGTCGCCACCGTGGCGACCACGGTATTGTTGCCTGTATCGATCACCGAGACAGTGCCGTCACCACCGTTCGCCACGTAAGCACGTGTCCCGTCCGGGGTAATGGCCAGCCAAAAGGGGATGGCCCCAACCGCTACCGTCGCAGTCACGGTGTTGTTCGCCGTGTCGATCACCGACACGGTAAAGTCGCCGCCATTCGTCACATAGGCGCGTCTTCCATCCGGCGTGATGGCCACTCCAAGCGGATTAACCCCAACTATTATTGTGCCTGTGACGGTGTTGCTCGCCGTGTCGATCACCGACACGGTGCCGGGGTTGAAGGCTGACGACTGGCTATTG
>DATNKA010001106.1:0-7869 GCA_035603655.1 Candidatus Acidiferrales bacterium
GCAGCAGAAGATTCTGGGGTCGCGCAATGCCGCAAAACACCACCGGCCGAGGTGGAGTATTCTGCACGACAATGGCGCGCCGCACGCGCCACACGGTCTTGCCCTGCAGCGGAAGCGATTCCGGCGAAGCGCCGCTGGTCAACACCACAGCATCGGCTCGCTGCAAACTCCGCAATGGTTCCCGCAGCCGGCCCAACGGAAGCAAGCGATCACGCGCATCCTCTGGAGTCACCAGCACAATGTCGAAATCGCGAGCCAGGGCACGGTGTTGAAAACCGTCATCCAGCAGATGAATTTGCGCACCGAATCGCGCTTCGGCGAACCGCCCTGCCGCATAGCGATCTTCGCCGACCACCACGGGCACCTGCAGTCGCCGGGCAATCAGCAGCGGCTCATCCCCGAAATCCCGCGGCAGGCCGCCAGGATCAACCGGTAGTACGCCGCGAGTCCTGCGCCCGTATCCGCGAGAAAGAACATCGAAACGAATCCCGCGCGCCTTCAATAACTCGCCCAACAGAATTACGAACGGCGTCTTCCCCGAACCTCCGACCGAAAGATTGCCCACACTTATCACGGACCCGGGCAGCGTGTGCGCGGGCAACCAGCGGCGGTCGTATAGCGCGTTGCGCGCGGCGATCACCCTGCCGTAAATGGTGGGGAGAGGATTCAGGTTCATGGCAAGGCCAGCAGATCCTGCAGTCCGCGGGCCGCGCGGGCTGTAGCCCCAATCTGCGAGCGGATGGTTTCTGCGGCCCGCTGTCCCAGGGCTGTTCGCTCCGCATCGTTTGCCAGCAGTTCCAAAAATAACAGTGGCAACTCTGCCGGACCGACAATCCGCACCGCGTCGTGGCTGCGAAACAAGTTCACGATGTCGCGGAAATTTTCCGTGTGATTGCCGACGACGATGGCGGCCCCATGCTGCGCCGGTTCAATAATATTGTGTCCGCCGCGTGGTACCAGGCTCCCGCCCACGAAGGCAATATCCGCAAGGGCATACAACGGGGCCAACTCTCCGATTGTATCCAGCAGAAAAACTCCGCCGGTCAGGGCTTCACCATTCCACGCCGATCGTCTGCAGAAGCGGATCGACATCTGCTGCAACAGCGCGCCGACGACAGGGAATCTCTCTGGATGCCGCGGCGCAAGAATCATCACCGCTCGCGGATGCTGCACCAGCACATTCTCAAATGCTTTCAGCAGCAGCGACTCTTCTCCATCCACCGTGCTGCCGCACACCAGCACAGGCCCGGAGGCGCTGGTCTTAATCGACGCCCGGACACTCTCCACAATCGGAGGGGGGACGGGGGCAGGGATGTCGAACTTCAAATTTCCGCTCACGCGCACGCGGTCCGGCCGGGCTCCGAGATCTTGCAACCGCGCGGCGTCCCCCGGCGTTTGTGCAAGAAACAGATCGACGTTCGCCAACAGTTTCGGCATCCACTTGCGAAATCTCCGATAACGCGGCCAGGAGCGGTCCGAGATGCGCGCGTTCACAACTGCAATTCGCGCGCCGCTGCCATGAGCCAGTCGAAGGAAGTTGGGCCACAACTCAGTTTCCGCAATCACCACCATTTGCGGCCGCAATGCCCGCAGGTACGGACGAATCGCGAATGCGAAATCCATGGGGAAGTAAAATACGTTAGCCTCGCCAAAGCGCGTGCGTGCCAGGGCATGCCCTGTGTCCGTCGTGGTGGAAACAAAAATTCTAACTTGCGAGCGCTCCTGAAGTTCGTTCACCAACCCTGTGACCGCCAGTACCTCGCCCACAGAAACGGCGTGGACCCAAATCACGCGCTCCTGTATTCCCGGCAATTGGAGCCGCGCCGGCACGCGCCCCAGCCTTTCGGCAAATCCCTTGCGATATTTGCCATGGCGCGCCATCTGGAAGAGCCAATAGGGCAGGCTCACGACCATTGCCGCGGCCACCGCCGCGCTGTAGAGGAAGCCATAAAAGGAGGTGATCAAGTTGAGCCATTCTAAACAAACTCCGCCCAGCAACCACAATCGCGTTACCTTCTATAATCGGACTCATGCAACCAGTGCTGACGTCGTATCCTGCCCGTGTTTTCCTGGTCTCGTGCGCGGTGGCAACGTTGGTGGTTGCTTTGGGCGCGAAGGACTTCGTGAAGCCCGTCGCCCAGCCCGCCAAAACCTATCCCGTCCACGACAATCACGTGGACGACAAAGTCGCCATCGCTGCCGACCCTTACGACTCTCCCGACAAGGCAAAAATTTTCTCCGTGAACTTTCACGAACACGGATTCCTTCCCATCTTCTTCGTCGTCACCAACGACGGCGACCAACCCATCTCGATGGCCAACATCGCGGTCACATTAACCACCGCCAATCGCTCCAAGCTGACGCCCATTGCGACCGAAGACATCTTCCGACGTCTCAGCAATCCCCGCGCCAACACGCATCCGATCCCTGTTCCCATCCCGCAGAAGAAAGTAAAGGGCGCCATCAGCCCGAAAGCACGTGACGAGATTGAAACCTCCCAATTCGCAGCCAAAGCCGTCGAACCTCACAGCACGCAATCCGGATTCTTCTTCTTCGATGTGGAAGACGTCACCGCACCCTTAGAAGGCGCGCACATCTACATCACCGGGGTTGACGACGCCAAAGGAACCGAGTTGATGTACTTCGAACTGCCGCTGGATAAAAAGTAGAGAGCCATTTGCGCTTGCAGCACAGGCTAAAGGGCCTAACCAGGCCGGATGGCTCAGTAAGAGGAAGTTTTCCCCATCTCCGCCTTATAATCACACGATATGTTGACCACCGCGGGCACCTCCGTCGCCGCTCACACAGCCTACGAGCCCGTCATCGGCCTCGAAGTGCATGTTCAGCTCCTGACGGCGACGAAGATTTTCTGCTCCTGCTCCACTCGCTTCGGTGCTGCGCCCAACACGAATGTTTGCCCGGTATGCCTGGGCATGCCCGGAGCCTTGCCGGTGCTGAACCGCAAAGCCGTTGAGTTTGCCGCATTGGCAGCGATGGCCCTGAATTGCCGCATCAATGAAACTTCAATTTTCGCACGCAAGAATTATTTCTATCCCGACTTGCCCAAGGGCTATCAAATCTCGCAATACGACAAGCCGTTGGCCGAGCATGGATTCATCGAAGTCCCCGTCGCTCACGGCAAGAAAAAGATTCGTGTCACCCGTGTGCATCTCGAAGAAGACGCCGGCAAGAGTCTGCACGAAGGCTTTCCCGACTCGGACGAAAAAACTGCCATTGATCTCAATCGCACCGGCGTGCCTTTAATCGAAATCGTCAGCGAACCCGACATCGCCACTGCGGACGAGGCTTACGAGTACCTCACTCGGCTGAAAGAAATCATCCTCTACACTGCGGTCAGCGACTGCAACATGGAGGAGGGTTCGCTGCGCTGCGACGCCAACGTCAGTATTCGTCCGCGCGGCCAGAAAGAACTGGGAACGAAGACCGAAATCAAGAATGTGAACTCGTTCCGCTTCATCCGCGAGGCGCTGATCTACGAGGCTGCACGCCAGATGGAGTTGGTCGAATCCGGCGGCAAGGTTAGCCAGGAAACCCGCCTTTACAACTCGCACGAAGGCAAAACCTACAGCATGCGCTCAAAGGAGCAAGCGCACGATTACCGCTATTTTCCTGAGCCTGATCTCCTCCCTTTAGTAGTCGATGGGAACTGGAAAGCCGAGATCACGAAGACTTTACCCGAGCTACCCGAAGCGCGCCGCTCCCGCCTGGTGAAGGAATATGGCATCACTGAATACGACGCGCAGGTGCTGACGGTTTCAAAGTCGCTCGCCGATCAGTTCGAAGCTGCTGCAAAAGCCGCGAAGAACGCCAAGCGAGTGGCGAACCTAGTGCAGGGCGAACTGATGGGCCGTCTCAAGGCTAAGGGCCTCGAAATCGAGCGATCTCCAGTTTCGATGAAAGGAGTCGCGGCTTCCGCAGACTTGGTGGAAAGTGGAGCGATTTCCGGCAAGATGCTGAAGGATCTTTACGATCTCTGTTTCGAGCGCAATAAAGATTTCCCCGAGACCTATGAGGAAGAGGGACGCCCGCAGCAGTCGACCGACACGTCCGCGCTGGAAGGGATTATCGACGAAATTATTACGGCGAATCCCAAACAGCTCGAACAATACCGTGCCGGCAAAAAGACCATGCTCGGTTTCTTCGTCGGCCAGGTAATGAAGGCGTCCAAAGGCCAAGCTAATCCTCAGCTGGTTAATGAGCTGCTCGTGAAGAAGCTGGAATAGATCCATTCTCCAGAAACTCTGCAGGTGACTTAAGTACTATCTCCATTTGTGACTTCCGCAATCTGATTCCCGGCCTCAGCATTCGATACCATGATGCCGGGCCTGTCTGTCCCGGGCTGACCGTTCGCGAGCTGTCATGAAAATCAAGCTGGACCGCATCATCAGCATTGCGACTCTTCTTGCCGCAGTGGTGGCTATTACTCTGGTGCTTAAGAAGACAGCTCCGGTGGTGCAGCCGCCAACTCCGGCTAAAGCTGCCGCCGGCGCCCAATCATTCAACCCGGGATCGATCAGCCAGAGAATGGACCAAGCGGAGCCGGCTGAGAGACCAACTCAGCCAATGCAACCATCACCGAGCAGTGGCGGATACGCCGCAGTATCCCAAACGGGTCAGAATTCGCCCGCGCTACAAACCCCAAAACCTCAAGCAAACATGGACTCGATGGGCGCCGCTATCGGTCAGATCTTAAGCGCTAGCGCAGGTGGAGCGGCAGCGCTAGGTCCGGACTCGGAAGTGGGAAGCGGGGCTCCCAATATAAAAGATCAGAAAGTCGATTATGACGGTGACGTCGTCCACGGGAAGTTTCTGACGGAAATTGCGGGAAAGGACGTATGGGTCACAATTTCAGGGCACATGGGTGAGAAGGACGGGTATGCCACGTTCGAGCCCACCGAATTCAAGGTTGGAGACATGAATGTGCCTGTATCGCTGGTCAATCCTCTGCTCCAGAGGAAACTGGCCGAAGAACGGGATCGTCTAAAGCTTTCCGACCCTGCGGGCGCAAAGTAAGGATGAACCGGCGTGATCGTTAGTCTGGAGTCGCCGGGTTCGGCGGCAGCGCATTGCTCGCAGCCAGGTTCGCATACCATCGCCCTGATTCTTTGATTGTGCGCTGCTGGGTTTTGAAATTCACGTAGGCCAGGCCGAAGCGCTGATTGAAACCTTCCGCCCACTCGAAGTTATCCATGAGACTCCACGCGTGATAGCCGCGAACGTCGGCGCCATCGGCGATGGCACGCGCGAGCGCCAGCAGATATTGCCGGTGATAGTCGATGCGGCGCGTGTCGCGAATCACGCCACTGGCGTCAGGGCCGTCGTTGTAGGAGCATCCACTTTCCGTAATCTCTATCACCGGACGGTTGAAATCGCGAGTGATGCGCGTGGCCATGTCATATAACGCCTGCGGCCAAATCTCCCATCCGAAGTCGGTTTTAGGACCTTGCCCGCCCCCCGCCATCTTCACGGGAAATAGCCATTCCTGGGCGTGAGACAGCCGTTCCAGCGCGCTGGGCGCGGACACAATTGCGCGGTAGTAGAGATTGATACCGATGAAATCGAGCGGTGCTCGCATTTTGTCCAGATCGCCTGACTCGATCCTCATTACGGTTTCAGGAAGAAACGCGAGAGCCTCTGGATAGTGTCCGTTGAGCGCAGGTTCGAGGAACCACAAATTAGTCATGGCATGAGCGCGCTCGGCCGCCAGCCTGTCCTCTTCGGAGTCGGTTGCTGGCTCGCATGCTGACATACTGAATGCAGTTCCAACTCGCGCAGAGGGACGCGTGGCTTTCAACGCCCGAAAACCGGTGCCCTGAGCCAGGTTCACGGTATGCGATGCGCGCAGGAAGTCGACGAGGCTCTTGTGTCCGGGAGCGTGGGTGCCTTCCAGAAGCCCCAAATCGACAAATGCGCTTGGTTCGTTGAACAGCATCCAGTCGGAAACGCGGTCGCCCAGCGCGTGCGCTACGAGTTCTACGTAATCGGCAAAGCGGGACGCGGTATCGCGATTGGGCCAGCCTCCAGCATCTTCCAAGGCTTGCGGAAGGTCCCAGTGGTAGAGCGTAAGCATCGGCCGGATGCGGGCTTCCAGTGAAGCATCAACGAGGCGGCTGTAATAATCGATCCCCCTGGAATTCGCGGGGCCAGATCCTGAGGGCTGAACTCGCGGCCAGGAAATCGAAAAGCGGTAGCTGTTTAAATTCATCGCCCGCATCAGAGCGATATCTTCCCGCCAGCGATGATAGGAATCGCAGGCTACGTCTCCCGTGCCGCCATTGTTGATTTTGCCAGGAGTGTGCGCGAAGCGGTCCCAGATCGATTCGCCTTTGCCATCTTCATTCCACGCACCTTCGATCTGGTACGCGGCGGTGGCCGTGCCCCAAAAAAAATTCTTGGGAAATTTTATTTCCGAGGAGTTAGCGAACTGGTTAGGCGGGCTCGCAAGCGGCACAACGCTCGCCGTGTGCGCGGCATTCGACGACACGCTGCAGGCAGAAAACAACCCGGCCGGGAGCGCGGCGGCCACGCTTGCGGCAAGAGCAGAACGCGCAAATTCACGGCGGGTCAGGCGCAAGGGGAACGAGGCTCCTCAATGAATGATACGGCGTAGTCGATCAATTGTGCTCGATGAACTTCCCGGTCGTCTGTCCGGTCAGGGAGTTGTACAGCGTTTCGAGAAACCTATCTTCAACCAAGTCCCCAGAATATTTCTTCCAAGGGTCGAGTAGCTTAGCCTGCTTCATCTGGTCGAGAGTCTTGCCCTCTTTCAAAAGCCTTCTGCACCGCATCGCGCGTTTCCTTCAGCATTCCAAAGATAGGCTCGCACATGGTCGAGGTTCGGGACCGGGCCGTGCCCTGGGATCACCTTAACATCTGGTGGCAGTTGCGATACGACTTGCTGCACGGCATCGATCATGCCATTGATGCTGCGCCGCTCGCCACGATGAATGGGCAGCCGTAGGTGACAAAATCGTCGCCCATGTGCACCACGTTTGAGTGCGGAAAGAAAACGATGGAGTCGCCGTCAGTATGTCCGGCGGGAAAGTAGAGAGCGCGGATATCTTCGCCGTTGAGGTGCACGGTAACATCATGATCGAAAGTGATGATGGGCAGGGCATCGTGAGGCGCCGGCTTAGTGTCCATATGTAGTGTGCTGCCGTTGCCGACACCCCGACCGCTCTCCAGAGGTTTGCGCACCTGGTCTTGTGCAATGATGGGCGCTTGCTTTTGAAAATATGGGTTGCTGCCGGTGTGATCGCCGTGGACGTGCGTATTGATGATGAAACGGACGGGCTTATCAGTGATACTCTTCAATGCAGCCTGAATCTTCTCGGCTAACGGGGCGTACTGATCGTCGACGAAGACGATGCCGTCGTGGCCGACGGACGCTCCAATGTTTCCCGCACCGTCGCCTTCCAGCATGTAAATGTTGCCGGCCACCTTCGTGACCTGGAGCTGAACTTTGCTGAAATCCTGGTCCGGAGCGCTGACCCAGCCGCCGGCAAGCACACAGGCAGCAAAGAGAATGCCCGATTTGCGAGGGTTGTTTCTCAGTTGCATTTTGACTTTGCCCACGGGCTGACATTCTAAATCGGAATCGGGAAGCATGCAGGGTGGATGATCTGGGCTAAGAATAAGCAGTCCGCGGCGACGGGTTGCGAAGGATTAGGGCCAGTTGCGCAGCAATCTTTCGAGGATACCGGCAACGGCACTGAGTTGGGTCAGCTCGCTTGTGGTCAAGCTCCCGAGATGCTGCGCGAGGTAGTCGACGCGGCGTTGCCGTCCCTGTTGAAGAAGCAGCGTGCCTTTGGCTGTGGCGCGGATGTGCATACGGCGTGCGTCGCGGGA
>DATNKA010001107.1:0-5985 GCA_035603655.1 Candidatus Acidiferrales bacterium
CCAACCACGCGCAAGAGCATCGCGCTGCCCTTGTCGACTTTCACCGCTTTGCGGTTGGAGGCCAACGTGACTTCACCAATCGTCTTCGTCCGCCCGGATCGCAGGATTTTAAGGTCGCCGAATCCGTATGAGCCACAGGCATTCACGGAGAAGAGCCAAAACGCTTGCGGTTGCGCATTGCTGTCAATCGTGACACTGCATGGAGTCCCCAGATCCTGATCTACGTTGGCCAGCACGCCGTGACTTGTATATATCCCCACGACCTGCGATCCCACGATGACTGGCCCACCCTCAGCGTAGGAAATCTGGTCGCCTCCGATCTCAACTTCATAGTCGGTAGCCTCGCTGGAGCTTGGCTGAGGTGAGGCCTCCAGTACTTCATGAGGCGACGCCACCGCGCGCAGGTTGGTAGTAATTGGGACGGTGCGGTTGCCTAGTCGCACTTGATCAAACTGGAATGTGATTCTCGCCTCGTCCGATCCCTTACCCGAAGTAATGGCGTCAACCACATGGCCCGTCACCTTGGATCCTCTACGTAGCGTTTCTCCCCTGCCCAGCGGCACATCCTGCATCACCGTCGCGGTGACGGCAGCCCCGCTTCTGGTCTTGTCCGAGCGCAAGGTAGAATTCAATCTGACGGGAATAATGGTGCTCGCCGGAAGAGGATCTGCAGATCGTGTATTCTGCCCTTGGGCGGGTTGATAGGTCGGGTTCAGATCCTGCCCTGTTCCGGCATGCAGGCACATCGGCAGCATCCACAGCGCAAAACCAAGCATTCTCAGATTGTTTTTCATTTTGTTCCTCTGGGAACAGCTAAATAGCGCCCCGGTTTCTGCACCAGCATTTCCCCGATGACTCCGGTACGCTCTTTGACTCGTGGTACAGAACCGAGAAAACTCAGTTTTATTCCGTGGTATTTTCTGTGAGCTGTTTGGAATAAAACGATCGTTCTCTACTTCTCCCACGCGGTCTCGCTTCCAATCCGGAGAAGTACGGTCCCTCGAACCCGTTTGAACGAAGCCGCATGATCGTAGGGTTCTTCAATGGAAGCTGCACTAGAGTCGCGAAGTTCTGAATGTCAGGAAGATAGACACCTGATCTTTCAAGTAACGCAATCGCTTGTCCCAATCCACTAATGCCTTCTCCATAGACCGATTTCAAATCGTAGATGGTGTTGAAATCGGCGGGGAAAATGTAATTGTCGCAACTCCCGCTGTTGCAAAAATAGCCATCAGGGCCTTAGTTCGACCGATGAACTGCGGGTCCGTGGTGGGTACCTTGGGGAATCCTCATGGAGTTCTTCGCCAGATTATTGCTAAGCTCGGACTCGGGATATCGGAAGATTCGGCGGAAGGATTGTTACTAGAGAATGAGGTTAGTCAATGAAGATGGACGCTTGTAGGTTCTTGATTTCAGAGGCACGTCGAGGGGGCACGTTCGGACCTTCCGGCGGCGGGCATTCTGCCTTTTCCGATTCCATGCCGCGCCGTTCGCGGACGAAGGGGATGTGGCGACGTGCAGTTTGGCCTCCGCCTGTCGTTCTTATGGCGGCTCTGGTGGCTGGGCTGGGTTGTTCGAAGGAGACTCCGGCGTCAGCGAGCAAGGCTCCGGTGACCGATGATCCCGATGTTTTTTCGCTGGAGCATCCGGAAATATTTAAGACGGTGAAGGCGGAAACGCGAGCGTTGTCGACTGAGCTGACAGCGAACGGGACGGTGACTCCGGATGTGACCCGGACGATCCACGTGACGTCGCTGGGCGGAGGACGAGTCGTCGATCTGAAGGTGAAGCTTGGCGATTCTGTAAGAAAAGGGCAGACGCTTCTGGTGATTTCGAGCCCAGATCTGTCGGCGGCGATGTCGGAATATCAGAAGGCAGTGGCCGATGAGGTGCTTTCGCGCAAGGCCCTTGATCGCTCACAGATGCTTTACGACCACGGCGCGATTGCGGCGAAGGACCTGGAAAGTGCACAGGATTTAGAAGACAAAGCGAAGGTAGATGTGTGGACTACGGAGCAGCACGTGCGGATGTTGGGCGCCGATCCGGCGCATCCGAGCCCGCTGATCGATGTGCGGGCGCCAGTCGCGGGTACGATTGTGGAGCAGAACGTGGCCGGATCTGAAGGCGTGAAGAGTCTGGACAACACGCCGAATCTTTTCACAATCGCCGATCTGAGCCAGGTGTGGGTCGTGTCCGACGTTTTCGAGAACGATCTGGCGGACGTGCATCTCGGCGACTCAGCGACCATCCACCTCAACGCCTTCGGAGATCGCGCGTTTCGCGGAAGGGTAGCGGATGTTTCGCGGGTACTGGACCCCGCGACGCGTTCGGCGAAAGTGAGAATTGTGCTGCCTAATCAGGACGGAGCTTTGCGTCCGGGAATGTTTGCCGTGGCCAAGTTCCGGTCGCGGAGAACGACGAATCGCGTGGTGGTGCCGGCAACCGCGATCATGCGATTGCATGATAAGGACTGGGTCTTCCGCAAGGAAGGCGACAAGAATTTCCGGCGCGTCGTGGTTCAGGCCGACGGATTGACTCCGGATGGCATGCAAGAGATTCGCGAGGGCATGAAGCCGGGCGACGAACTTGTGATGAACGCGCTTGAGTTCTCCAGCGGAGTAGCGGAGAAGAAATAGATGATCCGAGGGATGATCGATTTCGCGCTGCGCAATCGCCTGATGGTCTTGGGCGGGGCGCTGGTGCTGTTCGTGTGGGGGATTGTTTCGTTTCACAACCTGCCGATTGAAGCCTATCCCGACGTAGCCGACACATACGCGCAGATCATTACGCAATGGCCCGGACACGCCGCCGAAGAAGTGGAGCAACAGATTACCGTGCCACTGGAAGTTGCGTTGAACGGAGTGGCGCACCTTACGCATTTGCGGTCAGTGTCATTATCCGGCCTATCGATGATCACCATCATCTACGACGACGACATCACGACATTCAACGCGAGGCAAGAAGTGCTCGATCGTCTGCAAATGGTGACGCTGCCTGGGGGAGTAAATCCGGGGATTGGGGCGGATTACAGCCCGACCGGGCAGATCATGTTCTACACGCTAACCAGCACGAATCCACGCTATGACGTGATGGAACTGAAGACCCTGAATGACTGGTTTGTGGTGAAACAGTTGAAATCAGTGCCCAATATTGTGGATGTAAATCCATTTGGCGGACCGACGCGCGAGTATCAGGTGCAGCTGGATCCGGGGAAACTGGTTTCCTACGGTTTGTCTCTGGCGCAAGTCGAGCAGGCGCTGACAGCAAACAACATTAATGCCGGCGGCGGGTTTATTGAGCGCGGCGAACAGGCGCTGAATGTGCGCGCTGTGGGATTGATGGAAACCACCGACGACATAGCTGCGACCGTGGTGAAGGTGCAGAACGGGACCCCGGTGCGGGCGCGGGACTTGGGCAGAGTTGTGCAGGCCCCGAAAGTCCGACTGGGACAGCTAGGTAAAACCATTCACAAAGAAGACGGAACAATCATCGACAGCGACGACGTGGTGGAAGGCATTGTCCTGTTGCGCAAGGGAGCGGTGGCGGAAACCACGCTGGAGGCGCTGCACAAGAAGATTGACGAATTGAACGGGACAGGTGGGCACCACGGATTGCTGCCTGTGGGAGTGCACTTGGTTCCACACCTTGACCGCAGCGAACTGATGAGGCAAACGACGCACACGGTGCTGCGTAATTTGATCGACGGAGTGTTGCTGGTCACGCTGATTCTATTTCTATTTCTGGGGAATGTTCGCAGTGCGCTGATTGTCGCCATCACGATTCCCTTCTCGCTCCTGTTCGCCGCGATTCTGCTGGACCTGCGGCAAATCCCGGCGAACCTGCTGTCGCTGGGGGCGCTCGACTTCGGCATGGTCGTGGATGGGTCGGTGGTGATGGTGGAGAACATCCTGCGTCACACTTCGTTTGGCGGCAGGAACAAATCGTTCATGGAAATGATCGCCGCGGCGGCGCACGAAGTGCAGAAACCGGTGTTCTTCGCGCGCATTATCATCATTGTTTCCTACCTTCCCATCTTTACTTTGCAGAGGGTTGAGGGGCGGCTGTTCAGTCCGATGGCCTGGACGGTGGCGTTTGCTCTGCTGGGGGCGCTGGTGTTCGCTCTGTTCATCGCGCCCGTGCTATGCAGCATGCTGTTCAGCAGCGAAATAAAAGAATGGCGGAACCCGGTGCTGCAATGGCTGAACCGCAACTACGGGCGCTCGCTCGACTGGTGCTTCGACCACATCAAGTTCACTCTTGGTATGGGGTTGCTGGCTCTGGCAGGGATGGTGCTGCTGGTCTTCAGTGGAATCATCGGGTCAGAATTCTTGCCGCATTTAGACGAAGGCGCAATCTGGGTGCGCGGAACGCTGGCTCCCAGCACGGGGCCCTCCGCAGGCATTGATCTGGCGAATAAGACGCGGCTGGTGCTGGCAGGATTTCCAGAAGTTACGCGAGTAGTGAGCCAGGTGGGGCGTCCGGATGACGGCAGCGATGCGAGTGGTTTCTACAACACAGAGCTCTTCGTCGACCTGCTGCCGCGGGAGAAGTGGAGGAAGGAATATCACACGAAGGATCAGCTGATCGCGGCGATGGATGAAGCGCTAAATAAGTTTCCCGGCGTGGATTGGAATTTCTCGCAGCCGATTTCCGACAATGTGGAAGAAGCCGTCAGCGGAGTGAAAGGTGAGTTGGCGGTGAAGCTCTTCGGTCCCGACCTTAAGACGCTAGAGCAGAAAGCCGAAGAGATGCAGGCCGTGATGAGCCAGATACCAGGCGTGGCCGACCTGGGCACGTTTCAGGTGCGGGGACAGCCGAATGTGAATCTGGTGGTGGATCGAGCGGCGGCCGGTCGCTTCGGAATCAACGTAAGCGATATTCAGGATGCAGTGGAAGGCGCGGTGGGTGGAAAGGCCGTGAGCCAGATTCTGATCGGCGAGCAGCGCTACGACTTAGTGGTGCGCTACCAGCCGCAGTTCCGTGCCTCCGTGGAGGATATCGGCAACATCAGGATTCTTGCCCCCTCTGGCGAGCGGGTCGCGCTGAGCCAGGTGAGCCACATTCGTCTGGATGACGGAGCGTCCACGATTTATCGCGAAGGCAACTCGCGTTACATTGCGATCAAATACAGCGTGCGCGGGCGCGATCTGGGCAGCACGGTGCGGCAGGCGATAGAACAGGTAGGGCAGAAAGTGCAGTTTCCCGAGGGCTATCACCTGGACTGGACGGGCGAATATGAAAGTCAGCAGCGCGCCAACCGCCGCCTGGCATTCATTGTTCCCATCACATTGCTGCTTATGGCATTCATCCTTTATTCGGCGTTTGGCTCGTGGAAGTGGGTTTTCCTGATCCTGGCGGTCGTAACGCTCTCTCCGCTGGGCGGGTTTCTTAGCCTGTTGCTGACAGGCACACATTTCAGCGTGTCGTCAGGACTGGGATTTCTGGCGCTGATCGGAGTTTCGGTGGAGATTGGCGTGATCATGGTCGAATACATCAATCAGCTCCGTACGCGCGGGCTGCCCGTTCGCGAGGCGGCCAAGGAAGGCGCGGAGCTCCGGCTGCGTCCCATCATGATGACTATGATTGTGGCGACGCTCGGTCTGCTGCCGGCGGCGATGTCGCACGATATTGGATCAGACTCGCAGCGGCCTTTTGCCATTGTGATTGTGGGCGGGCTGATCGTGGAGTTATTGGTGAGCGTGATCCTGTGGCCGACGTTGTATGTGTTCTGGGCGCGGCCGGGTGACCGCCTGCCTCCCTCGGAGCAGAGCTTTATGGCAGAAGGGGAGCATGTGGATTGAAGCAGTTCATCTATAGGTAGGGGTTCTGGGAAGCTCGGCGGGGAGCGCCGGCATCGGCGTTGAAGGAACCACGGCGGGGAGCTACGGGGTATTCGGATGGTCGACCGCGGCGTCGGGCGCGAGCTACGGCGTTTACGGCTCGAGTTCGAGCCCAGTGGGTTCCGGCTTGTACGGGATCGGGGCG
>DATNKA010001108.1:0-2120 GCA_035603655.1 Candidatus Acidiferrales bacterium
GTTAGGTTCATTTCTGGTGACGTCGTAAAATGTCTGTTGTGCGACGCAGAATCATCGGCCCATTGATCGCACTAGTTCTCGCGAACGTTTGCGCATTCGCGCAAGACACAGGTACGCCTGCTGCGGCACCTCCCCGGATTCTGATTGACCTGCCAGACAGTATTCGCTCAGATTCCGTATGGATCAGATACTCCCCTGACTGGGCCGGGAAGCAACAGCGCGATAGTAAAGCGGGAAGCGAATCTCCGGCGGTACATCATCGACGCAATAATCGGAGTTAAGCCAGCCCAACAAGCGAAAATCGTTGTGTATGCGCCAGGATGCCAATTCAAGGCTTACGCCATTGACCTCGACGGCGTTTCCGATGTTTCAGAGCGTTTTCAGTGTGACTCCCTCCCGAGCAAGACATTGCACGCGTTCCTTCCTCCGGCTCAAATACCATCCAACAAGTTCCCGGCGGAGAAGAACCTTGTAGTCTCTGGGGAATTCGAACCTGACTGGGTCTGTGATTTCTTTCTTCAGCAGCGACGACTAGGCGGAGCCATCGTCACGGGTGGTTCGTGCCTGGGTGCAGGTATTCCTTTAGGTGTGGTTGGCGATTTCGATATTTCGAACGGGGGCGCTTTCGAGATCACGATTCCCGACTTTGCACGCGATCCCCTGTTCAAAGGCACCCAGTCTGTTCCACGGTTCGTTAATTTCGGCGAGATCCTTCTTGGCGTGCGGAACAAGAAGATCGACCTTGCGGGATGGGGCATAAAGCCCGAGAATGCTGGCCCAGAGTCAGGCCTGATTGTCCAAGGCGAATATCCCAACATGGTAAGGTTCACGACAATTCGATGATCAGCTCGGCAGCATAACTGGCAAACTCTCGCCTACGTGATGCGCCTAAAATGCTCCATAGACGATTTGCTGTTGTTCCATAGAGAGTTCAAAGTCATGCGGCTTTACAGGAGATTTTGCCTTTCGATTTCACTCCTCGCTTGTTATAGGCCAAGCCACGTTCGCGCAGTGCCCCCATTCGACAACGCTGACACCAGAACAGAGGGAATTGGAGGATCGCTCGGTTCTGTTGACGTTGAAGCTGAGCAAGGCAGGAGCCGTCCGCGATGCGACAGTGCTCAGAGGGCCGGAAGCGCTGCGAGGACCCGCCATTAAGGTTGCAAGGGCGCGAAAGTACAAACACCGCGTTGTGTACAGCTTCCCGGACCCTCGCGAGATGATGGTCCAAGTGGAGTTTCCTAAGGATGGAAAGGGAGCGCCTGAAATTCGGCAAGCACTGCCAGGCGGTGTACCGAGTTGCGTGTATGGCGGCACCATGCGAATTTCACCCGAAGTAATGCAATCCCTTCTCCTGAAGCGTGTCGAACCAGCATTTCCAGCAGGAGGGGGGCAGGTGGAAGGAACAGTCGTCCTCCGATTGCGTGTTGACAAGAACGGGAATGTCTTCAAAGTGGAGAGGGTTAGCGGCCCCGATGTGCTCGTTCAACCCGTAATCGAAGCAGTCAAGAGTTGGAAGTACGAACCTACGAACCATTCTTGGTCAACGGTGATCCGGTCGAAGTGGAAACAACGGTGGAGTTGAAGTTTCGTAACTACACTCCTTAGCTGGCGAAATATCCTGATAGCACGTTTTGACCCCGACAAAGGCGAAGAGAAGGCGCAAAGTTGTGAGAACGCCTGATTTCGTAAGTTTAGGTTGGCTTGGGCCGTAAGCGTGCGTTGAAAACTTATCGTAAACAGCTATTCAGCGTCTGCAGGCCACCCCACGTCTGAAAATATCGGCGTGAAGTCGAGACAATCTCATCGAAGGCTCGCGGCTTGCCGTTTCCCGAACCCGGATAGATGACGTAAGCAACCCCATGCTCGATGCCACCGCTTCGAGGATTGGAATCGATGCCAAGGGCAACAGCCAAAGCAATTGAGCCTTCGCCCACCTTTAACTCCGGCGCGCTTTCATCCGCAACAATTGCCTCCGCCACTTTGCCGTTTCGACGATTCAATACGGTTGCGAAGTCCCCGAGTTTGGCGTGCTTGAACCCCACAGGTGGAAGCACCACATACGGAATACTGGCCGCATCTACAAATCGATGTGGGTCGCGCTCGTTGGGATTAGCTGC
>DATNKA010001109.1:0-3831 GCA_035603655.1 Candidatus Acidiferrales bacterium
CGATCCGCCGGTAGCCTCCAAATTTTCCAGCCGGGAATGGTTCGGGTCTGGGGCGGCGTTGTTTGCCGGTTTCGGAACGTTGCTGATTTTGATGGCGACCGTATCCATCGATTCGCTCCACACTCTGGAAGCGTTCGAGACTCACGATATTCAGATTCGGAAAGAGTTTGTTTACCGCGAACATACGCTGGAGCAGGTTCGAACCGGCGTGTACGAATCGGGCGACATCATAAGTGACTATGCCGTGATCGAATCGGACCCGCCATCACAGGAAAGGCTCCGGAGTGAGTTTCAGTCGATGCTGAATGAGACCACCGCATCATTAAAGGCGTGCATTCAGTCTCTTCCTGAAGACAAAAGAGAGCCCTTCCAGCATCTCGCCGACGAACTGGAGCGATACTGGATGAAAGGTGACCGCCTTCTCGCATTACTTGCGACGGAGAAGAAGGGATCAGGTCATTCTGCACTCCGTAGCGACGTTCTGTCCCAGTACGGGGAGGTATTGGCGATTACCAGAGAAGTCAGGGCGGTCAATGACAACGAGTTAAAGGAAACCGACCGGAGGATAGCGGAAACATTTGCGCAGTTTCGACGCCGCTTGCTTGTGTTCGGCATGATTGGTTTCGGCTTTGGATTGATTCTGGCAACTGCCACCATTGTGTACGCCGGGCGACTCGAGAAGAGTCTTCAGGAGAAGTACCGCGAAAGCCTTCAAGCACAGCGCGAACTGAAAGAACTATCAAAGCGCCTCGTCGACGCCGAGGAGCGGGAACGGCGCGCTATTTCCCGGGAACTGCATGACGAGGTTGGCCAATCCCTAAGTGCTTTGCTGATTGATGTGGGGAACCTAACAGAGATGTGCAGCGAAGATGCTGCGTTTCGGCAAGGACTACAAAGAATTAAGACGCTTGCGGAAAACTGCGTCAACGAAGTGCGTAATATGGCCTTGCTCTTGCGTCCGTCAATGTTAGATGACCTGGGCCTGGTTGCGGCCCTCGACTGGCAGGCGCGTGAAACATCTAAACGTACCGGTATGCTTGTCGAAACGGTGGACGAGAATGTCTCGGAAAGCTTGCCGGAAGAGTACAAGACGTGTGTGTACAGAATCGTGCAAGAAGCTTTGAATAATTGCTCGAAACATGCATACGCAAAGAACGTCCGGGTTGTGGTGCGCCAAGAACCGAATTACCTCCGAGTCAGCATCGAAGATGATGGTAAGGGTTTTGATGCAAGCCGGGTGCGTGGGTTAGGACTAGTCGGAATGAACGAACGAGTGAGTCAATTGGGCGGAGTGTTGAAAGTGGAATCCGATCCGGCGCGAGGCACACGTCTTCGAGTCGATTTGCCCCTCCCATTTGCCTCCGTCAACCTGGAGAATTGAGTTCATGAGGAAGCTGCGGATACTGTTGGCCGACGACCACATTGTCATGCGTACAGGGTTGCGGGCTCTTCTTGAGCGCCAACCAAACCTGGAAGTTGTAGGCGAATGTGAAAACGGGCGTGAAACTGTTGCACTAGCCGCCTCGCTCAAACCGGATGTTGTTGTGATGGACGTGGGAATGCCTGTTCTGAGCGGTATCGAAGCTACGCAAACGATCGTCACTCAGAACCCGACCGTCGCGGTAGTCATTCTCAGTATGCACGCCGACGAATCATATGTGATGCGCGCTTTGAAGGCCGGAGCCCGAGGCTATTTGCTTAAGGACTCAGCGGCTGCCGATCTGATCGGCGCCATTCAGGCGATTTCGCAGGGCAAATCTTTTTTCAGCCCTAAAGTGAGTCGCATCCTGGCGGAGGACTACGTCCGTGTTCTCAAGCAAAAAGGCGCCGTAGATACCTATGACTTGCTCACCAGCCGTGAGCGAGAGATTCTACAACTTCTGGCCGAAGGGAAGACGAACAAGGAAGTAGCAACAGCTTTGAACATCAGCCCCTACACGGTCGAGACTCATCGCAGCCACATCCTGCAAAAATTGAACCTGCATAATTCTGCGGAGCTCGTACTATACGCGGTCCGCAAAGGCATCATTTCTTGACAGGGCAAGGAGTCATAGTCCCTCGGCTTTCTCTTGTCCGGCTCTACTGAGATTTCTGCGTCTCGCATACCTCCTTGGCGGGATAGACCCTTTCCTCCCATCATCCTAATCTAATCTGCCTTCACGAAACTTCCGTGGGCGCCCCTGTAGAGCCGGGAACCTAAGGGAGGTTCGCATGAGCTCCCCGTTTATGAGTGCCGTCCAAGAAAAAAGCGGATCAGTTGCCCATCGGTCGGGGAAAGAGGCAGTGGATGACCGGACATCTGTTCCCGTTCCTTGACTACTGGTGGTTCTACGCGGCCTTCACCGGCTTCGTCGTAGCGTTCCTGATGCTCGATCTGGGTGTGTTTCATCGTAAAACGCACCCGGTCGGATTTCGTGAGGCCTCGGCCTGGACTGCGGTCTGGGCGGCGTTGGCTTTGCTGTTCTGCCTTGGCCTGTACAAATATGCAGTGTGGAACTTCGGCGCGACCACGGGGAGACAAATCGGAGTGGAGTTTCTTACTGGATATGTCGTCGAGTGGTCGCTTTCGCTCGACAACATGTTTGTTTTCGTGCTGGTGTTTCGCTATTTCGGAACTCCCGCGGTGTTACAGCACCGCATTTTGTTCTACGGCGTCCTGGGTGCGCTGATCTTCCGCGGCGTCTTTGTCGTTCTCGGCGCCGAGCTGCTCCAGTACGGTTGGGTCGTGATGCTGTTCGGTGTCTTCCTGATTCTCACCGGTATCCAGATGATGTTTTCCGCGGAGCGCCAGATCCAGCCCGAACAGAGCCTTATCGTCCGCGGACTGCGAAGGCTGTTGCCCGTGGCGACAGAGTCTGAAGAGCCGCGATTCTTCTTGCGACGGAACGGAAAATGGTACGCTGCGCCGATTCTCCTGGTGCTCGCGTTCATCGAGGCCAGCGATATTCTTTTCGCCGTCGATTCCGTTCCCGCGATCTTTGCCATCACCCGCGAGCCGTTGGTGGTCTACACATCGAACGTGTTCGCCATCCTTGGCCTGCGCGCGATGTATTTTCTTCTTGCCGGCGCCTTTGCGAGATTCCACCTGTTGCGTTATGGCTTGGCGCTCATTCTGATTTTCGTTGGACTGAAGATGTCCTGGCTCAACGCGGCTTGGCAGGGGCATTTCCCCAGCACAATATCCCTCGGTGTGATCGTTGGCGTGCTGACGGCATCCATCGGTCTGTCGCTGGTTTTTCCCGCCTCCCGCACGCCGAAAGGCCTGCCGATTTGCCGGTCGGATCGATCGTGAGCCCCGTCGTATGGCGCAGAGGCAATCCCGTTCCATCAGCGTCCTAGCTAAATTTGCGCCTCGAAATACCCTATCGTTGGGATAGGCCTCCGTCACCTTCCCCTCTATGCTCCCAGCAGGTTGAAACGACACCGACGTGCGGTCGCAATCAGTCGGAGAGGGGAATCAGTATGCAAGAGATTGGAATCACTAAGCCACAGAAACCAGTGCAACGCGTCGCCGTGATTGCCCTTGGCTGGGTTCTTATTCTTCTTGGCATTGTGGGGTTGGTTCTTCCGGTTTTGCCGGGAGCCGCTCTGATAGTCGTCGGCGTTCTGACAGTCAATCCCCAAGCTACGTGGTTGGGGCGCATCCGGGAGAAATGTCGAGTGAGTTTTCCCGTCCTGGCGCCCATCTTCAGGCGCTTCTGCGCTTCGAGCAAGAGTAACCAAAGCCTCTTTTGCAAGCATCGGTCCGATGCTGGAGCGCAGTTCGAAGGTGAAATGGCTCACTGTGGATGAAGGAAAGTTCCACCTGGGAGCTCAAAGATGAGACAAGGG
>DATNKA010001110.1:0-2021 GCA_035603655.1 Candidatus Acidiferrales bacterium
GCCGGCGCCGGCTGCGGCCTATAAGGAATCGCCCACCCAGTTCAAAGAAACTGAAGGCTGGACGGTGGCACAACCGTCCGATGCCAAGTTGCGCGGCAAGTGGTGGGCGATCTTCAACGATCCCGAGCTGAACGCCCTCGAAGAACAACTCGACATCAACAATCAGAACATCAAACAATTCTTCGAGAACTTTATGGAAGCCCGCGCCGTGGTGCGTGAGGCCCGCGCGCAATACTTCCCCACGCTGGCGACTGCGCCTTCGTTCAGCCGCTCGCGAACCTCGGGGAACCTGAACACGACCCCCGTCGCTACGTCCAGCACGGGCACCGCTCCCAGCCCACAACTGCAAAGTACGATCTACACGCTGCCGCTCGAAGCGTCGTGGGAGCCCGACCTCTGGGGCAAAGTCCGCAACACCGTGCGCCAAGCCCAGTACGCGGCCCAGGTCAGCGCGGCCGAGCTTGAAAACGAGCGCCTCAGCGAGCAGGCCAGCCTGGCGGAAATTTTTTTCGAGATTCGCGGCCAGGACAACTTGCAGAGAATCTTTGACGAGACAGTGGAGGCGGATCAGAAAGCGTATGACCTGACTCGTTCGCTCTACGAAGCCGGCATCGACGACCAGATCTCGGTGGTCGAAGCGGAAACCACATTGCGAAGCGCGCAGGCGGGAGCAACCAACGTGGGAATCGCGCGGGCACAGTTTGAGCACGCGATCGCCGTGCTCGTGGGCAAGGCGGCTTCTAATTTTTCCATTCCTGTGAAGCCGATGATTGTCGCTCCGCCGCCGATACCGATTGGCGTCCCCTCGGAACTCCTCGAGCGCCGGCCGGATGTCGCCGCTGCCGAACGCACAATGGCCGAAGCCAACGCGTCGATCGGCATCGCCCATGCGGCCTATTATCCGAACTTGACTTTGAGCGCGGAAGGTGGTTTTGAAAGTTCAACCTTCGCTAAGTGGCTCTCCTGGCCCAGCCGCTTCTGGTCCATCGGCGGATCGGCCTCGGAAACTATCTTCGACGCCGGCCTGCGCCGCGCCACGGTGCAACAATTTGTCGCCGCTTACAATGCAGATCTTGCCAGTTACCGACAGACAGTGCTGACCGCATTTCAGCAAGTAGAAGACTCTCTCGCCGAAGTGCGCATCCTGTCTAAAGAGATCCAGCAGGAACAGCAGGCGGTGGATTCGGCGCGGCTCCAACTGAAACTCGAACAGAGCCGGTACGATACCGGAATCGACCCTTACATTGATGTCGTTCTTGCTCAGACCACGGTGCTGGCGGATGAGCAGACTCTGAATAATCTCCAAGTGCAAGAGATGACCTTTGCCGTGGCGTTAGTGGATAACCTTGGCGGTGGTTGGGATCGTTCGCAGTTGCCGACTCCACATGAGGTGACTGCCAGTCCACCCAAATCAGAGACCACCATAGAACAATAAGAAGGAAGAATGATACACAGTGCGAGTCGCCGGATCCGACCGGGGATGTGCGATGCATCCTTACCTATTGAGAGCATTTAGGAGGCGAAGCCGTGAACGACAAAGTGGAAAATAGCACAGCAAAGTTCGACTGGGTAACTGCGCGTTCCTCGTGCTCTCTGCCGAAGGTATTTCAGGAACTCAGATTACAAGCTGAAGGAGATGTTAAGACCCGCAACGGGCTGCGCCCCAACAATTCCCCGTACGAATTTTCGGTGAAGGATAACGTCAACGAATTCACCGTACTTCTGGAAGCGAAAGTAGAAGGAAAAGATGTGCACCGGTCCGTCATATTCAGCCTTACCGAGCATGCGATTCTAATACAGGATGAGAGAGGCACTCAGATGTTTGAGGTGACCCTGACCCTTAACGAGCAGGGCGAGTGTAAGCTCACCGCCGGCGGGAAAGAGCGCGACTTTTGGCAGGTGCGGCGGATGGCTCTTGAAGAGCTGCTGTTTCGGGGATTTTAGGCCGAAGTCTCTCTGCCCCAGCGACCGCCCCACCCCAGCCACCCCTGCCAAGAAACTTTCACTATCCAGGTGGTCCC
>DATNKA010001111.1:0-2604 GCA_035603655.1 Candidatus Acidiferrales bacterium
TGGTTGCGTAAGCCTGCTGAAACTTTGATCCGATCGTGTAGTCCACAGGGTATGCGTGCAATTTGCCGTCGGACTGCCGGATGTCGAAATAGTGTCGACCGTCGCGGAGTACCATGCGGGCAAAGAGGGTTCGCCTTGGGCGGCTGGCAAATTCCATCTTTCCGTCGCGATATGTGGATTCATCTTCCAGGTAAAACTCGTTGTTGTCTTGAAAATCGCCAAGGACATTCTGCGGAGCATACGGGCGAAGCATTTTTGACATTCCAGTTTGGGACCACTGGCGATACACACTGGTGTGGCACCCTCGGCACGAAGTTGATCCTGCGTAATCCGACGGGGACTGGACTGACGGGATTCCTGCCGCCGCAATTTGACTTTTTGAAGAGACGCTGTCTTGACGCTCGGCTTGGGCCACAAAGCTTTCAAAAGTATCGCGAGAATCCAGCATGGTGTAAATGTTCTGTAAGTTGTGGCGTGCCTTCGGTGCCAAGATGCCGCTCGCCCGATAAATTCTGGCGAAACTTCCGGAGGCGGATTGCAGATCTCCGGAGGCGAGCTGAACTAACCCGAACAGATAGGTAATTTCAGCGTCGGAAGGATTCAACGTTTGCGCATCCACCAACAATGCTTTGCAATCCTTCAGCCGCGCATCACGTTTCTCTCCCTTCGGAAGTGCGAGGGCTTGTTCCAGCAGAGCCCGGCTTTCGGCGAACTCAGCGGTGGCTTTCAATTTGCTCTTGAGCTCCGGCCAACTCTGCGGCGGCACGGTTCCGGGAGCGGCAAAACTGTCGAGATATTCGATCGCATCACGAGCGTCAGCAACTGCCGCATCGTTCTGATGTTTCTGTGCCTCCACGTCGCCCACGGAGACGAGAAGCAACGGATTTTCCGGCAAGAGTTTCAGGGACTGTCGAGCGTAGTTCAGCCCCGCATCGTAGTCCCCCAATCCGAAACTGGCGCGCGCCGCCATCTCATAGACCTGAAAGAGAAAGGCGGATTGGGGAAATCGTGCCAGAAACAATTTGGCTTGCTGCAACAACTGTTTCGGCTGTGTCTGCGGGAATAGGGCCAGAAAGGCCGCCCGTTCGGTCGGATCAGAAATCTGATCGGCCACGGTGAGCGGCCTGCGGTTCTGGATCGTGATATTCGCATCAATGTCTTGGCCCGCGAGAAGCCCAAGTGGACAAATCAGAATCCCGATTCGCAGCGCCCACTTCAACATGAAGCGCACTCTAGCCCAAAGGGAGTTCCGATGGCAACCAGACGTTCCGCGCCCGCCGCTTGACGAGCAGGGGGGACCTAGTCCATTCTGCAAGCCATTTACCTCAGGATACCGAATGAATCAGGCATTGCTTTGGGGAATTGGGATGGTCACGCTGGCAGGCATTCTCCAGGGTAGCTTTGCTGCTCCTATGAAGCGGATGCCTGCGTGGCGCTGGGAAAACAGTTGGCTACTCTTTGCACTGTCAGGCTTGATCGTTTTCCCGTGGATCGTTAATTTCGCCACCGTGCCGAACGTCACCGATGTTTATGCAGGAGCGTCCCCGTCCGTTCTCCTCAAGGTGCTGCTGTTTGGACTGCTATGGGGCGTGGGCTCCACATTATTTGGCCTGGCCATCGACCGTGTGGGAATGGCGCTTGGATTCGCGCTGATCCTGGGCATAACGTCTTCGTTCGGTTCCCTGATCCCAATGGCGATTCTTCACTCTGAGCAACTTCTGGCGAAACGCGGGCTGTCCCTAATCGCAGGCACTGCGGTCATGGTATTGGGTCTGGTCTTTCTCGCACTCGCCGGGCGCGCTCGCGAACAAGACTTGGGAACGGGCAACGGTGTGCGTTCCGGGTTCGCGTTCGGTTTAGTGCTCTGTATATTTTCCGGAATCTTTTCTTCGATGATGAACTTCAGTTTCGTCTTCGGCGATGAACTGAAAGTTCGTGCTCTTCAGTCCGGAGCGAGCAATGCAATGGCCGCGAATCCGATTTGGGCACTTACAGTAACCGGCGGCTTTCTTGCGAATTTCATTTATTGCGTGTATCTGCTCAACAAGAACCGGACATGGTCTGTATTCCGTAAAGGAGATTCATCCGCCTATTGGCTGCTGGGCTTGTTGATGGGCTTGCTTTGGTTTGGCGGAACCGTCTTCTACGGAATGGGAGCAGCTTCACTGGGTGCGCTCGGCGGGATCGTGGGTTGGCCCATCTTCATGACCATCGACATCATCGCGGCTCTTTTTTGGGGTGCGGTGTCGGGCGAATGGCAGGGGGCGAGTCGTCGGGCCCTGATCTACAACTGGGCGGGAATTGCGGTCCTGGTGGTGGCGGTCGCGGTCATCTCCGCCGGCAATGCAACCTAGCGCGCCCCATCCTGGGTCGCATGTCTGGACGTGCTATTTCGCATTCGCGATTGGCACGCCAACCCGCACTGTACTCACTCCGTGGGTCTTGCTCTGGTCCACCCCTCTGCCTTCTCGAACCAAGTAGTAGTGATTGGCGGGAAGGTCGGAAAGCGTCTCGACCAATCCGCTCGGCCAGCGAATCGTGATCTTCTCCGCCCTCGATGACTTGCCCAAACCGAAATGCAGACGAAGATCGCTCTGCGAAATG
>DATNKA010001112.1:0-7857 GCA_035603655.1 Candidatus Acidiferrales bacterium
AAATCGACTACCGTTTTCTGCGGATCGAGAATCTTGAAAACTTGCGCTTTGTAGGTTTCCGCGTTCTCTTCAATCTGTTCGCGCGTAAGGGGCGGGCGAGTGACCGAGCGTCCCGTGGGGTCTCCGATCATCCCGGTGAAGTCCCCGATCAGAAAAATCGCGGTGTGGCCCAGATCCTGAAAGTGTTTGAGTTTGCGCAGCACAACGGTGTGCCCTAAGTGCAAGTCGGGAGCGGTGGGATCCATGCCAAGTTTCACGCGCAGCGGCGTGCCGGTAGCACGCGACTTCTCCAACTTGGCGCGCAGGTCGGCCTCGCGAATGATCTCCGCGGAGCCCTTTTTGAGATACGTGAGTTGTTCGTCGACAGATGGGAAGCTTGACATGGGAAATGTCATTATAAAGAAAGGCAGAAATCAGAATGCAGAAGTTAGAATTGATGCGAAATGAATGACGCCCGTGACCACGACAAAAACAAAAATACAGATACAGATACGAAAGGCCATTGCTGCGGATATTCCCCGATTACGGGAAGTGATTGAAGACTCGGTCCGGGGCCTGCAGGCAGGCGATTATTCACCAGCGCAGATTGAAGGCGCGCTGCAGTCGGTGTATGGCGTGGATAGCCAGCTGATCGCGGATGGAACCTATCTGGTGGCTGAAGCCATCGTCTCGCGGGGCAAACCTGAGATCGTCGGCTGTGGTGGATGGAGCAAGCGCAAAACCTTGTATGGTGGCGATCAATATGCGGGACGAGAAGACTCGCTCCTTGACCCTACGCAACATGCAGCAAAGATTCGAGCGTTCTTCATACATCCGAACTGGGCGCGCTGCGGGATTGGCAGCTTGATTCTCGAAGCCTGCGAGAACGCTGCGCTGGAAACGGGCTTCACGCGCTTGGAGATGGGCGCAACTCTGAGCGGAGCGGCCTTTTATAAGGCGAAAGGATATGCAGGGGTCGAAAATCAGGAGGTTCCACTGGGGAACGGAGAAGTGCTGCCAATTGTAAAGATGGAAAAGAGAGTCGCGCCCCCGCCCCGACGACGTTCTTAATGTGAGGACAGCCGTGGGCTGTTCCCCCATTGAGTTTGTGCGCCGGTCGAGGGAAACTCAGGGACTTGCGGTTTTCCTTTTCAAGCGCCGTCCCACGATTTCAAAATTTCCGCCTAGCACAATGTTGATCGCCTCGGTGTACGCGATGTATTCCTGCTCCAGAATGCGGGCAGCGAGCGAGCGCTCATCATCCCCCTCAACTACCGCGACCGCTTTTTGCGCGACGATCGCACCGTGATCCAGTTCCTCGTCCACGAAATGCACCGTGCAGCCGGAGACTTTCACCCCATAGGCGAAGGCCTGTTCCTGCGCTTCGAGTCCAGGAAACGCGGGCAGCAATGACGGATGAATGTTCAGAATCCTGCGCGGGAACTGTTGGACAAACCACGGTGAAAGCAACCGCATGTAACCGGCAAGGCAGACGAAATCTACCTTGTGTTGCTTTAACGCCGCGACAATCTCACGGTCGTGCGCTTCGCGGGGCTTCCCCTGCGAGGGGATGACGAGCGAGTCAAAGCCGCGCCGCTGCGCTGTGGTAATGCCAGGAACGCCCGCTTTGTTAGAGATGACAACGGCTATTCGCGCGTCCGTAATGCGTCCGCCATCGATGCTGTCGGCGATGGCCACAAAATTCGAGCCACGTCCTGAGAGGAGAATACCAAGGTTGTGCATGACGTCAGCGCTCTCAGCTGTAGATTACTTTGCGCTCGCCCTTTACGATGCGGCCTACGGTGTATGCTTTTTCCCCCACCCGTTCGAGCACGGTCTGTGCTTTCTTGAATTTTGCCAAGGGAACCACCATTAGCATGCCCAAACCCATATTGAAGGTGCGTAACATTTCTTCCTGGGTAACGTTTCCCAACTGCTGCAGGTGCTCGAACAAGGGCAGCACGGGCCAGGACCCAAGCTCAATCAAGGCCGCCGTGCCGCGAGGAAGGACGCGCGGCAGATTTTCTGTGATGCCGCCTCCCGTGACATGCGCCAGCGCCGAAACGCATTGGCCGTCAATCAGCTTTCTCAAAGCGGGCCAATAGCTCTTGTGCGTCCGCATCAACTCATTGCCTACTTTGTTCTTGATTTCGTTCACGTAGTCGTCTGGCGAATAATGGCCGACCTCGAAAAGGAGCTTGCGAGCCAGCGAATATCCGTTCGTGTGCAGGCCGTTGGAGGCCAGACCGAGAACCACGTCACCGATTTGCACATCCTTGCCTGTAATAATCCGGTCTCGCTCGACCACGCCTACGATGAATCCCGCAAGGTCGTACTCACCATCGGGATAAAAGCCGGGCATCTCGGCGGTCTCGCCGCCGATCAGAGCGCAACCATTGTGCTTGCAGGCGTCGGCGATGCCTTCGACCACCTGCTCGGCGACCGAGGGATCCAGGGTTCCTGTCGCCAGATAGTCCATGAAAAACATTGGCGCCGCGCCCTGAACCGCGATGTCGTTGACGCAGTGGTTGACCAGGTCCGCACCGACGGTGGAATGGAGACCCATTTCGAAAGCGATCTTTAGTTTCGTTCCCACTCCATCCACGCTCGAGACCAGTATGGGATCTAGATATTTGGTCTTGTCGATCGCGAAGAGTCCGCCAAAGCCGCCAATCTCGCTGAGCACGCCTCGGGTAAAAGTCTTGTGAGCCAGATACTTGATGCGCTGTTTGGTACGATTGGCGCGATCGATGCTCACGCCCGCATCAGCGTAGGTGATCGGGGTTCCTGCGGACGTGGGTTTCTTAGCCACGGGTTCCTGATGGGTCTCTTTTCTCAGTCTCGTTTTACTGCGGTTGTGGGGAAACGCTGGATTGCTCGCGAAGCCTTAGCTTCTAAGGCCGCTCATTGTAGCACGTTCGAAACAGATTACTTGTCCGGAAAGCCCCAGGATGGAGAGCCAATAACAGTGAATACACTACCCACTTCTTCCGCGGACGCGCACGCCCGCTCGTCACTGCCGGACATGTCTCTAATGGGCGATGAAGTCTGAAAAGTAATATGCCAGGATTCCGAAAAGAGCCAAGCCAGAAATGCCGTAAGCGGTGAGAACCCAAGCGCCGCGGCCTTCACGATGCCTGCTGGCTGTAGATTGTTGCACAGAGGAAGAGACTGCTGGGGCCCGATCTTCCATACCAGGAACCTCCGAACGGAAAGATCGTGGCGCAAGTACGTTATGCGTCACGCCTGCCCGGCAACGAGGCCGAACAAGAATACATGAGCAGAATTTTACTACGGTTTTGTTGCTGGCGAACAAGTTTGTTGCCGGCGAAACAATGAACATCCTGTCGAGAGCAATGTGGGGAAATTTGTTCTCATTGTGGCGTGGTCGCGGTCTAGAGGACAGGCCAAAGTTCCCCTTTGTACCGGTTGGCGTGAGACCTATGATTGCGCCTCCCCAAGCCTGGCCTTGGGATTCACACGCCAAAGGCCTTAGTATTACCCAATGCGTAGTTTCTTTCTGCCGCTTCTTGTTCTTTCTGTGTTGGCCGCTCCTTTCGCTGGCTCTGCTCAATCGGATCAGGCGCCGAGTAACTCGACCCTGCCAGCGAAAGCGAAAAAAGGCGCGAAGGCCACCGACTCCAAGCCTTCTGAGACTCCACCTTCCAAACCTGAGGAAGCCAAGCACGATTATTCCACGGAAGCGTTTGTCGTCGAGCAATACCGGTCAATCTACCGTTTCGAAAACGATGGCACAGGCCGCAAGGAAACCGTTGCGCGCGTGCGGGTGCAAAGTGAGGCCGGGGTCCAGCAGTGGGGGCAGATTCAGGTCGGCTATAACTCCGCCAATGAACGGGTTGAAATGGACTATGTCCGCGTAATCAAGGCCGACGGCAACGTGGTAAAGGCCGGGGAAGATGCCGTGCAGGATTTGAGTGCTCCCCTGGAGCAACAAGCCCCGGTTTATACGGACTATCGCCAGAAGCACATCACGGTGCCTGGCCTGCGCCCCGGCGAAGTGCTCGAGTACCACATCGTAACGTTGATTCATACCGCCTTGGCACCGGGGCAGTTCTGGGCGGATTACGAGTTCGATAAGAACAACATCACCCTCGACGAAGAAGTTGATGTGGATGTTCCTTCCGCCCGGCCGATTAAGTTGAAGAACAAACCTGGCATGGATCCGAAGATCTCGGAAGAGCAGGGACGCCGCCACTACCACTGGACCAGTTCGCATCTGGAGCGCGAAGACGATCAGAAAGACAAAGAAAAAGCTAACGACAAAAGGAAAAAGAAGCATCCCGAAGACGAACGGCCTGACATTCAGTTAACCTCTTTTGTGAGTTGGGAGCAGATAGGCCTCTGGTATGCGGGTCTGGAGAAAGACCGGCGTGCGCCTTCGCCGGAGGTCCGGGCCAAGGCAGAAGAACTTACGAAAGGCCTCGACAACGATTTAGATAAGGTCCAGGCGCTCTACGATTTCGTCGCCAAAAATTTCCGTTACGTCAGCCTGTCTCTGGGACTAGGCCGCTATCAGCCGCACGCCTCGAGCGATGTGCTGCACAACCAGTATGGCGACTGCAAGGACAAGCATACCTTGCTGGCCTCGCTGCTCGAAGCCGAAGGCATGCATGCGTCGTCCGTGCTGATCAACTCCAGCCGCAAGCTCGATCCCGACGTGCCTTCACCATCGCAGTTCGATCATGTCATTACTTTGCTGCCCATGACGACGCCCCATGAAGAGGTTTGGATGGATACCACCAGCGAAGTGGCTCCATTCCGCCTGTTGGCCTACAGTCTGCGCAAGAAGCAGGCTTTGGTGATCCCGTCCTCCGGCACGCCGCACCTTGAGGAAACGCCGGCCGACACTCCCATGCCCGACAGCGAGATTTCCGAGGTCGATGGAAAAATCAATGCGATCGGCAAACTCGAAGCGCACGTGCACTACACATTTCGGGGCGACGAAGAATTGCTGCTGCGCTCGATCTTCCGCCGCGTGCCCGAGGCGCAATGGCAGCGGGTCGTTGAGAATGTGAACTCCGGAATGGGGGGCGATGTCACGAACCTGAAGATCAGCGATCCGGCCGCCACCCGCGAAGCATTCACCATGTCATACGACGTCGCGAGGCCGAATTTCCTCGATTGGTCAAAGAAAAAATCGGATCTAATATTGCCGCTCTGCCAGTTCAACCTCCCGGATCTCGGTGATGACGACAAGGAGGCCGATGCTGAGCCCCTGAAGCTCGGTCCCAAGGCGGAATACGTTTATAAAATAAAGCTCGAAATCCCAGCGAAATACACTGCGCGGGCGCCTCTGCCATTTTCCCTGAAGCGCGATTACGCGGAGTATCAAGCCACTTACAAACTGGAAGGGACCACCTTCACCGCTGGCCGCTCGCTCACCTTGCGTCAGGACGAGCTGCCGGCTCCGCGCGCGGAGGATTATGAGGCCTTCCGCCGTGCCGTCAGTTCTGACTTAGGTCAGTTTCTTTCGGTCGAGAATACCGTGGCGGGAACTCCCAGCGCGCCCGCCGATATGAAAGCGGACGACCTCGTCGAAAGCGGTCGAGCGGCCATCGCCAGCAACAATCTGCCGGTGGCGGTTCAGCTTCTCAAACGCGCCACGGAAGTGGATTCCAAAAACAAATACGCGTGGTACGCCCTGGCCCTCGCCTACATGGGCATGCGCCAGAATGATGATGCCATCGCCGCTCTGAAAAAGCAGATCGAAATCAATCCTTACGATGAGTATGCCTACAATGCTCTGGGCCGAGCCTTCTGGCAGGAACGCAAATACGACGACGCCGTCACCGCCTTCGACAAGCAGATCGAGATCAATCCCCTCGACAAGTTTGCCCACGCCGGGCTCGGATCCATGTATTCCGAGTGGCACAAATACGACCTGGCTGCTGGCGAATTAGAGAAAGCCACCTCTTTGACCCCCGACAATCCAGAGCTGCAGGTCAGCCTCGGCGACGCTTATCTCAACCTTGGCCAGGACGACAAAGCGTTGGCCACCTTCGACCACGCGGTCGAACTTTCCGCCACGCCGCTGGTTTGGAACAACATCGCCTACCAACTCTCGCTCAAGAAATCTCATCTGGACCGTGCGCAACAGTATGCGGAGTCCGCGGTCTCGGCCACCACAGCGGCATTGCGCAACTTATCCCTCGACCGCCTCACGCCGCAGGAGTTGCCTCTGGTGCCCTCCCTCGTTGCCTACTGGGACACGCTGGGCTGGGTTTATTTCAGCAGAGGCAATCTCGACAAGGCAGAAAAATACGTAGCGGCCGCGTGGGGACTGGGAGGCCATGGTGAGGTCGGTGATCACCTCGGGCAGATTTATGAGAAGCGGGGCGATAAAGATCTGGCCCTGCGCACCTATGCGCTTTCCCTGAACGCGCTGCGTCCTGACCCTGAGACGCGCGGACGTCTGGCCTCGCTGAGCGGCGGCGACGCCAAGGCCGATGCCGCCGTGGCGAAATACAAAACGGACCTGCAGCGGACCCGAACCATCGACCTGGGGAAAGTTGCTAAAGAAGATGCGAGCGCTGAGTTCTTCCTGTTGCTGAGCCGCGGCGCCAGTTCAGCCGCAACCGTTGAAGGCGTGAAGTTCGCCAGCGGCGATGAGAAGCTCAAGCGCTTTACCGACGCCCTTCGCACCGCCGAGTACCCGGTCACCTTCCCGGACGACACTCCGGTGAAAATCCTCCGCCGCGGAATTCTTTCCTGCTCGACAGCGACCGGCAACTGCTCGTTCGTGCTCATGCTGCCGGATGACGTGAGAACGGTGGACTGAAAGACGCCGTCCGCTCACCGTGCTGCCGGTGAAGATTAGGGGTGGTTGCCTCGCCGCTCCAACCTCGTCGCCGATTGTTCGCTGCAGCCTGGGGTCGCAACTCGTCCACAACAAGCGGGAACTTTCCGGCTCGATCCGCGTATCCTGAGTAACCTTCGACGAATGATCCCGCTGATCGGTCAGGGAAAAAACGAGGGTAACACAGCTGAAAACGGCCCCGACCATGCCAAGAGCTGGCTGGTTCAGTCGGGATGCGTGGCTAAACCAAGAGGAGCGCGGACCAGAGGCCCGAAAAGGACGAGGAGTCATTACATCACTTTTGCAGTTATTTTCCGGCACAACGGGCAACTGTTCCCTGATCCAGTAAGGTAAGGATTGCCGACGATCCAGGATTAGTCCAAAGAACCCATCTCAAATTCTCAAATGGAGTCCGACACATCCTTGGCAACACCACGCACTCGCGCCTATACTCTCGGTCTGCTGCAGAACTCGACGCCTAACGAAGCTCGTGTGGCGCGCAGGTGGACAGCTAATGGTCGTCGTATGTCACCACCAACCGAATCGTGTCTTCCGCCTCCGCACCCCGCAAGGCTTTACTTGAATACCTACCTAATGGCGCCGGGCGGCCGCCGGGGATCCACCGCCACAATTTAGGAACCGAATCCGGATAGGTCTGCGGCAATCCGGACAAACTTCGCTATCGACCTGCGGCGTGAGCAGTGGAGGACATATGGCGGACGTTCAGTCTCTCTTAGCGGCAAACGAAAAACTGTCTCAGGAAGTTCTTCGCCCGGGCGCTGACCAGATCGACCAGTCGCGCCGTTTCCCCCGCGAAAACATCGCAGCTCTGGGCAAGGCCGGCGTGCTCGGCCTGCTGGTTCCTGCTCAATTTGGCGGTGCCGGTGCGAGCCTGGGAGAAATGTCGCGCATGTTAGATACGCAATCCCAGGCCTGCGCCTCTACCGCGATGGTCACGCTCATGCACTATTGCGCCACAGCCGTGATAGCCGCGAAAGGCGGTGACCGGCTGAAGCAAGAGCTTCTGCCCTCCTTTGCACGTGCCGGGCATCTCAGTACGC
>DATNKA010001113.1:0-2629 GCA_035603655.1 Candidatus Acidiferrales bacterium
GATGGGAGAAAGGTGTACCAGGCGAGTTGGCAGAATGAACGCCGGCAATAGCGTCATTGCTTGTCCTTGTTCTTGTCCTTGTCTTTGTGCGTGTCCGTTGCCTGCCCGTAATAGGCGTACTCGCCGTGCTTTCTATGATAGTGCTTGTCGTGTAACGCATTGCCTGCCGGTTGCGCTGCTGCATGGATGCCGAGCGTGAAATATGCCATGCGCGCGATCGCTTCCAGAATCGCCGCGTGATGGCTTGCCGCCGCGGCATCCGCTCCCCAGGCGAAAGGGCCGTGGTTGGCCACCAGCACGCCCGGAGTCTGCGAAGCAGTCGTCCGCTGCAGGCTGTGAACGATCGCATGGCCGGTGTTTCTTTCGTAGTCCGAGGCGATCTCTTGATCGGTCATCTCGGAAGTTACGGGCACCGGACCATGGAAATAATCCGCGTGAGTCGTGCCAAAACACGGAATGGGTTTCCGTGCCTGAGCCCAGGCAGTGGCATATTCAGAGTGCGTATGAGCGACCCCGCCGATTTCGGCAAACTGCTTATACAACACCAGATGGGTTGGCAAATCAGAGGAAGGCCGCATTTTTCCTTCCACGATGTTGCCTTCCAGGTCCGTGACCACCAGGTGCTCCGGTTTCATTTGCTCGTACGGCACACCACTGGGTTTGATCACCACCAGGCGCTCGGCGCGCGCAATGCCGCTAACATTGCCAAACGTGTACAGCACCAGACCTTGGCGCACCAATTCCAGGTTGGCCTCCAGGACCTCTTCCCGCAAACGCTCTAGCATGATTCTGGTTTTATCATTTCCCGAAGGTGTCCGCCCAGCTCGTGCTCTCCATTTTACTTTTGCTTGAGGTGCGGTAATCGTTTACTTAAAATGAGCGGAAACTAGAGTATTCCCCCGTTCCCAGAATTGCAACTCTCTTTTTTCTGCAGAAAGTCTCTGCCTTGTGGGGTTTCTATGTCTCGCACCGGAATCAAAGTTCGCTAGCGCAACCCAGTTGCGGAGACTTTGCGTGATCCACTTGCCCGGCTGGCTTTGAGGGACGTTGTGGAGGGTCCGCCCGATGGGGCCAGAGCGGTGGAACGCCTGAGCACCAGGCTGGTATTCAGTTCGTATTTGTGGTGCTGATGCGCCGCGGCCTCGCATTCAACCTCCGTCAACAAAGCCCGAAAGGCAATCTTGGCCAACTCGTGTTGCGACATCTGCACCGTGGTAAGCGGAGGGGTTGTAAACTCGGCCATGCGGATATCGTCGAACCCTACTACCGACAGGTCATCCGGGATTCTGATGTTGTGGTCGTAGGCTTCCCGCATGACTCCGATCGCGGTCATGTCGTTCGAGCACAGCACTGCCGTGGGCCGGTTACTCAGACTTGTGAGCTCCAACAGCGCCCGCATGCCGCCCTCCATCCTGTGATCGCCCACGACGATCAATTCTGGCGAAAGTCCGATCTCCGTCATCGACAATTTGAAAGCGTCTCGTCTCGCCAGGGCAGACTTCAGATGCAACGGTCCAGTGATGAAGGCGATGCGCGTATGCCGGAGCGCGGCCAGATGTTGTATCGCCTGCCGGATTCCATTCTGATAGTTAACGCGGATGTTAGCTATTCCCGGCACGTCGGGTCCGACGTCAACGAATACCAGAGGAACCTTACGGAAACGAAGGTGTTCGATCAGCGTGTCTTCCATGCCGAAGGTCAGGATCGCCACCCCATCCACCCGGCGCTCGATCATGCGTCGCACCGACGATTCCATGCGTTTCGGGTCGTGCACGGTGGAGGTGATCAGTATCTCGTAGTTGTTTTCGACCGCCTGATTCTCGAAGGTTTGTACGATCTCCGGGAAAAACGGGTTGGTAATCTCCGAGACGATTAGGCCAAACAGACGACTCCGTCCCGAAACCAGCGCCCGCGCCTGCGTATTGGGATAGTAGCCAAGCTCGTCTACTACCTTCCATACTCGCTTGGCAAGTTGAGGATCGACCGTGGGAACACGGTTAATCGCTCTGGATACGGTGGCGGTCGAAACTTTCGCTCTCCGCGCGATCTCACGGATGTCCATGAATGGCTTGCAAACTAACCCTCTTCGACTAGCATCTTACCATGGCCGCGCACCCACGAAATTTTCGCGGCTAATCTTAGAAAGCGTTTGCCCTAGAGAACAGGGGGAGCTCAGATTGTGCTATAAAACAGGGCACTAATTTTCCCGGTTACCATTGCCTTGCCGGCGCCAGCCCATCGCATGTCAATCGGTCCCGAAACGCAAAATCAATTTCCGGTGCCGAGTTTCACCCAGGTTTTTTCCCTCCCCAGTGGAACCGTGTAGGCATTCCGCTCGAACTTGAGGGGCGACACTGGCCGATAGGTCCCGATACCAGCGATCTTAGCCGGCTGTTCTACTCTTAAGCGGGCGTCTGGAGTAATTCCATCGGCTCCGCCCAATTCTACGCGCACGATGCCGGTACGGGAATTCACCTCGACACTTTCAAAGTTACCCGCATCAAGTGTCAGCCACAGCCCCAGCGTAGCCACATAAATCCGCGACTGGAAAGAGTCGCGCGGCGTAACCGTGACCACACTGCCTTGCACTGTAAGGTTGCCGCCGAACGCCACCCAGCCGAAGTCGGGG
>DATNKA010001114.1:0-3768 GCA_035603655.1 Candidatus Acidiferrales bacterium
GGTCCTCTTTCTCGGGTGCTTGGCCTTGTTGCTTGCCTTAATCGGCGTCTTTGGCACATCATCGCGCGCAATCGCGCAGCGTGAACACGAGTTCGGTGTTCGCATGGCACTTGGGGCGTCAACGGGGAATGTTCGAACGATGATCGTACGGCAAAGCCTCGCTCCTATCAGTACGGGCATCGTTGCCGGTGTCGTAGGAGCCATAGGATCTGGCCCCCTTCTTCAGCATGTTTTTGTGGGAGCCAAGACACCGGATACGTCGACGTGCATAGTTGCTTCGATCCTACTCCTTGCCGCCACCCTGGTTTCCGCTTGGTTCGCGACCACGCGCATCTTAGCGATTGACCCAATCGATGCCATAAGAGCTGAGTAATCGAGACCGGTCGTTCACGCTCTTTTATTCCCATTTTTCAACGCCCTAATCGACTGAGTGCGATCGCCGAGGCGTTGGCAGCCAAACGGCTACCACTACATGCGCCCACCCAAGATGCGGTCGATCTGCCGAAGATGGTTCAAGTCGTGTGCCGCTTCCAAGCGGACGAACTCCTCGACCGTTTGCCGTCCGCGTACCTCGTGGACCCCATAGCACTCCACCCACCGTGCGCGCGGGACCGACTCCAACAGTCGCAGGTTGCTCTCGCGCAGCGCCCGAAAGACCCCTGCCGAAAGGCTCGCATCTTGCTGCGCGTAACCCAAGCGCTCCGCCCATACGGCCTGATCCCACCACGTTAAGGCCACGCCCGGATTCGCCAGCATGTTTCGCAATCGCCACCCCATCGCCAGCTCCGCGTCCGCCAAGTGCGCTACGATCTCGGCGATTGACCACTTTTCAGGTGCAGGGCGCCGGATCAACTCCTCGGGCGCGACATCGCGCAGACGCCGATCGAGTTGCGATGGGGTGGCTTGTTGTACGCCGATGGGCTCCTCATCGCCAAGATAGCTTAGGACTCGAGTTCGGTATGCTTCGAAGGTCTCTGCCATTGGTCCTCCCGGTAGACTGCGTATGCGGCCGAACATCTCGTGGAGTAGACCGAGCCATCCTGGTTCGCGATCCTGCGGGTGTGATGACGTAACACAAACACCGCGACCTCACTGCGCCCCGCCACGACGCCGAGCTGTTTCAAAATGTTATCGTCCATGAACGACTGGTAGGAAAAGGCGCCACCCTTCGGTCGCCCATCATGGCTCCTTAGATTTGGTCCAATGCAGTCTTAGTTTCCCTCTGCGGGCGTAGGTCGTCAAACGTTGATTCGTCATTGTTATGATGAACGGCGCTCATGCTTTCGCTTTCTGTCGTGGCGTTGACTACGCCCCAGTTCATGCCGGGCATTCTCCGGTGGGGCGAATTTCGCGAGCGATGCAACGAAGGCTTGGACGCAGGGAATTGTGCCGGCTATCGGCAGCAATCTGAATCTCATCACTGCAAGCGGTCACGTGTACGCATTGCCACAAGTTGACGGCTGCTCGGGCAAGCCGGGAGTAACCGAATTACTTCCTGTTTGCCGCCAGACAAGAACTGACGACATCGGGTGGGAACTAGACCTGAAGGGAGCGCGGGATTGGACGGCCAAAGGTCTCTTGCAAGAGAAATTCCACACACGCGCAGCCCGGTTAGCGTTGGTGTTACACTTTTACGATTGTGCCGCAATTCGTAATTGAGCGCGAAATCCCGGGCGCTGGGAAGATGTCAGAAAGTGAAATTCGGCAAGTCTCACTGCGTTCGTTGCAGGTGTTGAAGGAAATGGGGCCCCAGATCCAGTGGCTCCACAGTTACGTCACCGAAGACAAGGTCTACTGCGTTTACCTCGCGCCAGACGAGGACAGCATTCGGGAACACGCCCGCCGGGCAGGCATTCCAGCCGACCGTGTTGCCGCGGTGCGCCGCCTGATTGACCCTGCTAACCTGCAATAGCAGACTCGGGCTTTTTCAACGAGTATTGGACAGCTTGTTCCAGGCTCATCGCAGAACCTTCCTCCCAGGCGCGCTTTCCCTTCGTCTCACCGAGCGATTCCCAGGCAGGCAGCAGCATCTGGTCGAGCTTAAATTGTTCCGCTTGATGGTGAGGAGCGCTAATCGACAGGCGCAACTGCGCCGCGGCGGCGGCCAGCTTCAACGCACGTTCCGCGTTTCCTTGAGCCACGGCCAGACAAGCCGAGCCCTCCAGCGCGCGAGCCATACCACGCCGGTGCCCCAGACCCGCAAAGATTTCCAGGGCCTCGCGGCATGCCGAGTGGGCAGCTTCGTGGTTCCCCTGCTCGCAGTCGATGAGGGCCAAGTCCGTCAAGGATCGCGCGGAACCCCAGGGGTCTCCGGCTTCCCGGAAGGCGGAAAGCGCGCGTTGATACAAACCTCGAGCGGCAGCCACATCGCCCTGGGCTCGCGCTATATCTCCCTGCTGGTTGATAGACCAAGCCGCGCCGGTGCGATCACCGAGTTCCTCAAAAATGTTCGCGGCCTCACGCAGCGCCGACAGAGCACGCGGATAGTCGCCGCGAACCTTGACCACGTTGGCGAGGTTGTGGAGACAACGCGCGATTGCAAGCCGGTCCGGCAGCATTCGCCAGCGTGCAAGGCTTCGCTCAAAATTGCTCTGCGCAGAGGCGTAGTCGCCTCGATCCCTTGCCGATACCGCCAAAGCGTTCAAAGACGCCGCGATGCCGGACTCATCGTCCAACTCTTCATAGAGGGAGAGGCTCTGTTCCAGAAAGCGCTCGGCAGCCGGATAATCGCCCTGTGCGGTCGCTAAAGCACCGAGAAAGACCAACACCCTCGCCCTCTCTTTTGAACGATCCGTACCAGCCATGTGCAGAACCGCTTCCAGACGGGAACGGCCCTCGGACAGGTGTTCCCGCATATCCCAGAATCGAAACAGAGCCACGCATAGACGCAATCCCCAGTCCAGATCCACGGTCTGGAATAGCCAATCGAGAGCGCAACGAAAGTTGTCAATCTCAACATCGCAGTGCGACAACCAGCGAGCCCGATCTGCGGGGCTCAGCTCTGGATTTCCTTCCTCCCCGAGAACAAGACAGTACGCCGCGTGGGCGCGTCGCGCCGCAGATTGTTCACCGCTTTCGGCGAGGCGCTCGAGAGCATACTCACGAATCGTTTCGAGCATCGCGAAACGCGGTTCAGCTTCGGTTCGGTCCACACGCTGAACCAGGTTCTTATCGACCAGCGATGACAGCCCATCGAAGAGATCGATCCCGAGTTCGCGACTGGTATTGCAGACCGCTTCCGCCGCCTCCAGCGTGCATCCACCGAGAAACACGGAGAGTCGGCGAAACAGTTTTCGCTCGGCATCATTCAAGAGATCGTGACTCCAATCAATGGTCTTGCGAAGAGTTTGTTGCCGTTCGGGCAAGTCGAGTGCGCCCCCAGTCAGCAACTGCAAGCGGCTTCGCAGCCGATCCAGAATGGCGCTCGGCGACAGCACCTTGGTGCGGGCCGCCGCCAGTTCAATCGCTAACGGCAGTCCGTCCAGCCGCGAACAGATCTCCCGAATCGCAAGTGCGTTTTCCCGAGTCATAGCAAAATCCGGCCAGGCGGCGGCAGCGCGTTGCACAAACAATTCGATAGCGGAGGTCTGCGCGAGCGGCGCCACCGGGAATTCCTGTTCACCGTAGAGGCGTAGACAGGACCGGGTGGTGACCAGGATCTTGAGCGATGGGCATGCTTCCAGTATCTCTGCCACAACGGTTGCAGCCGGAAGAACCTGTTCGAAGTTGTCCAGCAGGAGGAGGAATGGTCCAGAGTTCCGCAGCCGA
>DATNKA010001115.1:0-6950 GCA_035603655.1 Candidatus Acidiferrales bacterium
TCTCGGCGGCCGGCCTCAAGTGCTGCTGAACCACGGTGGAAAACTGCACTGGCTCGTGATCACTCTGCGCGGCACCCGCAGCAATCGGGATGGATTCGGGGCCCGGGTGCAGGTGAATGGGCAGACAAGATTTGCCACCTCAGCGGGCAGCTATCTTTCGGCCAGTGACAAACGCCTTCACTTCGGACTCGGCTCAGCCGAGAAGGCAAAAGTGGAAATCGCCTGGCCATCCGGGATTCATCAGACATTGAACGACGTTCACGCCGACCAGTTTCTAGAAGTGCGCGAACCGGAGAAGCCGTGATCGGCGCCTTTACACTTCTGTTCTTGGCCTGGCAGCTCGCATCGCCGCAGGCGGCGGAACACATGCAAGCAGGAATTGCGGCCGACAAACAACATCAGTTTGATGTGGCCATCCGGGAATTTAAAAAAACGACCGAACTCGATCCGTCATTCGCGGATGGCTTCATCAGCCTCGGCCAGGCTTATATGGAAAATGGCGATTATGCCTCTGCAATCGCGCCGCTGAAACAGGCGCTCGAATTGAATTCGGCTTCCCTGCCGGCGCATCAGTTGCTGGGATACTCTCTACTCTCCCAGGGCTATGCGACCGAAGCGATTCCGCATCTTGGGCAAGCTCCAGATAAAACCGCGCTGGGGATCGCCGAAATACAAGCTGGGCAACTTGCCCAGGCCGTTGCGAACCTGCAAACGGCATTGGCGGCGCACCCCAACGATCCGGATGTTCTTTACTATCTCGGCCGGGCGAGTGGTCTGCTGGCCAAGCAATCCATTGACACATTGTTGGCGGCTTATCCCGACTCGCCGCGCGCGCATCAGGCCATGGCGGAAAATTACTACGTGTTGCGACGGATGCAGGATGCCGAAAAGGAATATCGTGATGCGTTGCGGCTGCGCCCCGGCCTGCCCGAGGCTCACCTTGCATTGGGCGAAGTGTATGCCGGCGCTTTTAAATGGGAAAAAGCTGAGGAGCAATTTCGCCTGCAGACTAAATTGCAGCCGGGGAACGCCGAAGCCGCTTATCGTCTGGGGGAAGCGCTACTGGAGCAGGGCAAAGCGCACGAGGCGCGAGCCGAACTTCTGCGCTCCGATCGGTTAATGCAGGATATGCCAGAGACTCTTTATGCTTTAGGCAAGGCAGCCTCCCTGGATGGCGACGCGGCCGCCGCCGAAAAAGCATGGAATAAACTCCTAACGATTGAGAGCCAAAGTCCACTGGCGGCGCAAGCGCATTTCGGTCTGGCGGGACTCTACCGCAAGCAGGGAAAAACGGCTGAGGCAAAACACGAGATGCAAGAGTTCGAAAAGCTGCAGAGTAATGCAACTCAGCCGCCACCCTCTGCAAGCCAAGATCCGCAGCACTAGCCTTCCCGTCGCAAGCGGAAGAAGTACTCTCGACGCGAGCCTGGAACCGCAGCGAAACTGGCGGCAATTCCACTCCGACAGTTCCCAAAGTTCCGCGGGTGTCCCTTCTCTCCAAACCGGTCCTTCCGTAATCTCCCGCTCGGCACGCTCCGGCCACATAATCGACCTGGCCCATGACGTATCTTCCCTCATCCGACGCCCGACGGCGAGCTCCGCGAACCTCCTTCGCTGAACTCACGCCTGCGGTTCTGCGGTGCAAGAACGGGCGCCGGGTTTCAGGCAAACTGCAGGTCATCTCTCTCACCGGCGGCCTGCTGTGTTTGCCGAGACCTTTGGATCAAGGCTCGCAGGTAAAATTGATGTTTCTCACCGGAAAAGGTTCGGTGCTTGGGGCAGCCGAAATGTTAAGTCCCATCTCCTGGAGTCTCCAGCCATTCAAGTTCGTCGGGCTCTACGACGACGACCAGGAAAAACTGCAGGCGGCTATTCAGTCGTCCTTGAAGCAGAATCGTCAGGTTCATGGGCAGATGGAAAGACACCGGGCCTGGTAATCCTGCATCACCAAGACTAAGCGCACTGATGAAAATTGGTCGAGGGCCGCGACGATTCACGACTCCGGCTTCGGTAACCGATACCTGGAGTGGACGTTCGTAATTTGATATCCGCTTCGGTTGGTAGTGAGATGATTTTGCCCACCACTTCATCAGGTAACTTCGGTCCTTCCAGGGACCGACGTAGACCTCTGAGAAAAGTTGATCCCTGGCTGAATTGGAGTTGTGCAATAAGTCATGTCTCGGCCGAAAGCAACGATCCTCTGCATTGACGACCACTGGAACGGCCTCATCGGACGGAAACTTTTTCTCGAAAGCAACGGCTACGAAGTTCTTGAAGCCACCGGCGGCGACGAGGGACTGAAGTTGTTCAAGTCGCATTCCGTCGACGCGGTAGTTCTTGACTATCAGATGCCCGGAATGAACGGGGATGTGGTTGCGGCGAAGATGAAGCGCGTCAAGTCGCACGTCCCCATCATGCTGTTATCCGCCTACGGACCACTGCCGGCGAGCAAGCTTGAGGCAGTGGACACTTTCCTCTCCAAATCCCAACCACCCAAAATTCTTTTATCCACGCTGCATGATCTGCTCAACGGTCAGCCGAAACCATTCTTTAGCCGATGGCTCGATACCTGGAGGAGCCGGAATGAAGGAGTAAGGCAATGAACTTTTTGAAACGGCTCTTGGGACGAGGTTGCCACCACCGCTTCGCTTGGCCACGCATCGATGCCCACGGTGACCACTATCAAATATGCTCCGTTTGTGGAATCGCCTACGAATACGACTGGAGAATGATGCGTCGGACTGACCGGCTGCTGACGGCTGATGTCCAGCATGGCTGAGGACTGACCCCGAGCACATCCAGGCGAATTCGTCGGCCCTAGATCCGAAGCCTGTCTTCGCCGGGCGGATTTGTGTAATCCAGTTTACGGAAGTCTTCAATTACTCAATCGCGGGTTTCGTAAACCCACAGTTCCGCGCCTCTATTGGAGCGGCCAGGAACCGCCAGGTAAAGGCTATTGTGCTTCCCCACTTGGCCGTAATAAGCGCTGGTTCGCGCCCCAATCGCGCTGGGAATTTTGGCGATGCGCTCGTATCGGTCAGCATCAATCTGCTGGTAGACGAAAATAAAGCCCTCGGCGCTGGGAACGTAAATCCGCTTTCGGGTGGCATCGTAGGCCATATCGTCGGAATCGGCGGCTCCGGGCAGACTGGCAATGACTTTGCCGGAATCTGTGTTCAGCACCAACAGCCGGGCTGGTCTGCGGGCAGCAACGAACAGGCGATGGTGCTCTTCATCAAGCGCCATGGGGAAATTGGTTCCAGCTTCCTCAAGCTTCCATTTCTCAATCTTGTGCGTGTCCCGGTCAATGACTGCGATTTGGCTCACGGAGGCCAGATTTACAAAAATTCTGGGCCCTTTTTGTTCCAGTTGAAATGATTCGGGATGAGCTCCGAGTTCGAAATCACCTTCGATGCGCTTATTGCTGGTCGCATCAAACATGCCAATGGCTCCCTCGCCATAGCCGACGTAGACGCGCTTGGTAAGCGGATCGTAGCGGAGTTGATCGGCATCGCCTGGAAACTTCACCGTGTCGATGAGCCTGTAGGTGTCAGCATCGAAGACCTTGCAAGATCCATCGCCCTCGCTCGAGACCACGATCCGGTTCAAGTCCGGAAGGTAGGCAACCATTTGCGGCTTACTGAAATCTGCCCGGATGCTGTGCACTCTCCGGCCTCTCTGAACTTCGAGCACTTGCACACTGTCATCGCCATAAACGGCGGCAAAGATTCTGCCAGTCTGGTTGTCCACCGCCATATGATCGAAGCGGCCTTGGACGTCAGGCATAGGGATAATCCGCACCAGAACGAGAGGTGCGAACTCATCGTTCGATGGACTGTCCTGTGCCCCGGCGCAAATCGACATGAGTAGTAAGACAAAAAACATGCTGGAGAATTTTTTCATGTCCCTCCTTAACGCAATTCGAGTGTCAACCTCACGCCACCATATCCTACGAACCTGAAATTCTGGCTAAGATGCAGAAGCGCATCCTCGCGCTGCCACCTGAAGCCAGCCGGTTCCGATATCACCCCGTGGCTCGCGCATTTCAATAGGGTAGGATCAGGGAAGTCGATTGAGGGTTCCGACATGTATAAGATTTCGCACTTTCGCTGGATACAGAGTTTTGCCGCGCTGATCTCGTTTTCCTTTTCCATTTTGAGTATGCCTCCGGCACGGGCCCAAAGCCGTGTCTCTTCGAGCTCCCCGAACGCCCCGGCGCAAATTCACGCGCTGAAAGTGACCCTGCTTTCGACCATGCTGGTCGGAAATACTACGGGTGTAGGCGAGTGGGGATTTTCGGCGCTGATCGAGGCAGATGGGCACCGGGTTCTGCTCGATACCGGAGCCCGACCTGACACGGTATTGCAAAATGCACGCGACTTGAAGATTGATTTGTCCGACGTGAAAGAGGTGATCCTTACCCACAATCACTGGGATCATGTCGGTGGCCTGATGACTCTCCGCAAGGAGATGATGAAAGGGAATCCGAGCGCATTGTCGGTGGTTCATGTCGCCCGCGGCATTTTTTACAGCCGGCCAGCGCAAGCGGGTGAAGAGAACCAAATGATTGCATTGAAGAAGGAGTATGAAGCCACTGGAGGGAAGTTTATCGAACACGAAGAGGCGGCGGAAATCTTTCCAGGCGCGTGGCTGACCGGGCCGGTGCCCCGTAAGTATCCGGAACACAATTGGAGCAGCACTGGAAAAGTGCAGACCTCGGCGGGCTTGGTCGAGGACACAATTCCCGAGGACCAATCTCTCGTACTCAATACGCCTGAAGGGTTGGTCGTGGTTACCGGTTGTGGCCACGCGGGAATCATCAACATCCTCACGTTTGCGCGAGAACAATTTCCGAACCAGCCGGTGCAGGCAGTCGTCGGCGGATTGCATCTTTTTCCGGCGACCGATGAGCAGCTGAACTGGACTGCCGACAAGCTGAAAGAATTTAAAGTGGCGAATCTGATAGGCGCACATTGCACTGGCATCGAAGCGGTCTATCGCATTCGGGAGAGACTCGCGCTGCCGCGGGCATCGGCGGTCGTGGGCAGCGTGGGATCAAGCTTCGTCCTGGGGGAAGGCATACATCCAGGTCAACTGGCGAAGTGAGCGGACAGCGGTCACATCGCGAGGTAGCCTCCATCCACCGGCAAGACCGCCCCGGTCACCCATGACGATTCATCGCTCGCCAGGTAAACCGCCAAACCTGCAATATCCTCGGGCCGGCCTAGTCTGCCGAGGGGATGGGCAGCGGTTCGTTCCCGACGAATCGCGGCTGGATCGGCAACCTGTCCCAGGACACGCTCAGTCAGTTCGGTCTCGACGAATGACGGACAAATCGCGTTCACCCGGATATTTTCATGCCCGTGATCGATCGCCATGCTCTTAGTCAACTGTATCAGCGCCCCCTTGGATGGAGCATAGGCTGCGCGGTTGCGGGCGCCGACCAGCCCGAGCGTGGAAGCCACATTCATGATCGAACCGCCGCCAGCTTTTCTCATGTGCGGCAACGCCGCCCGAGACAGCAGCCAAACGGAACGAACGTTCAGATTGAAGGTGTCATCCCACTGTTCTTCGGTGATCTGCTCGGCGTTCCCAACGTGCAAGACTCCCGCGTTGTTCAGCAGAAAATTTAGTCCGGCAAATCGGCTCACGGCCTGGTCGAGCAAGCCACTGATCTCACTCGTTTTCGAAACGTCGACGGGAATCGCAAAGGCGCGATCCCCAATTTCGCGAGCCACCTCCTCCAAGCGATCTTTGCGCCTGCCGACCAGGGCCACCTGCGCACCTTCCGCTGCCAAGGCTATGGCGCAGGCGCGCCCAATACCGCTGCCCGCGCCGGTGACGATCCCGATCTTCCCCTGCAAACGTTCTCTCATCATAAGCAGTTTAGTCGAACCGCTCCGGGACCCGGACGTCGCCACGACGCAGCTCTTGCTAGAAGCCTGGAATCATTTTTGCGTCTGGACATCCTGGCGCTTTGGCATCTCCAGAAAGCAGCGGACGACATGCCAGAACTGCTGGCGGTTCAGGCCGAGAGCAATCGAGTGGGAGGCTCCCGGAAGGATCACAAACTCCCGGTCAGGCACGGGGAGCTTCTTAAAGAAGTTGAGCAGATCCTCCTCCGTGGCGATGCCGTCGTATTCCCCGCGCGCAATGAGCACCGGCGCCTGCAGTTTCAAAGGGTCGACGATCGGCAGCTTCGTGGTCATATCCAAATAGGTTCCGGTAGGAGCGCTGTCGCCGAACTTCAATTCCGCATCTGCCATGGCTTCGGCAACCGCTGGGTCCGACGTTCCCGGCTTGTCTCGTGTGAAAATGCTGCGAATCATGTCTCTATCGCGGTGCCGCCGGTTGTGAGTGCGATAGTATTCGATGGATTCGGAGCGTTTCGAAAGAGTGGATGAACCCTGCCCGGTCCAGGTGAATGACACCAGAACCAATCGGTCGACGCGCTCCGGCTGCGCCATGGCAAAGGCGCCGACCCGCAGCGCGCCGCCGGATTCACCGTAGAGGTGAATGCGCGTTTGCCGAGTCTCGCGCGCAATCACTTCGGAAGCAGCCTTTATGTCTTCCACTCCGGAAGCTATATCGGAATTCCCCGGTCCTGTGGCGGACCGGCCATAACCCTCGAAATCCATCGTCCAGACATCGAACCCATACGCGGCGAACTTATCCATCAGCGAGTAATCACCGTGACCCGGAACTGTGAGATCGAAACTCGGTCGCGCGGAAACGGAAGAACCGTGCGCCAGAAAAAGGATGGGCTTTGCTGTCTCTCCGGGGCGCGGCGCTCCGAGCCTCTTTCGAAAAATGTAAAGCGCGAGGTCGCCTTTCTTGGCCCAGTATTCTCCGCTCCAGGTCTTTTCGTTATCCTTATCCTTATCCTTGTCCTTGTCCTTGCCCTTGTCTTTAGCGGGGCCTGCCGGAACGTTGAGCGGGGATTTTTCCTT
>DATNKA010001116.1:0-3562 GCA_035603655.1 Candidatus Acidiferrales bacterium
TGGGGAAAACTGGATGGGAACTGAAGCACCACGACCACCCCTACATTCCCACATTGCTGCGGGGTTCGATCGCGCGGCTCAACATTGCCGCGACTCTCGGCCAGCTCGACGAACTCACGCGGACCGTGGAGAACGATAATCTGCTGCACAACAATCCTGGCACGATCCAGTTCGCGGGCGGTGAGAATCCGATCAAGCACGTTATCTATGTGATCAAGGAGAACCGCACCTACGATCAGGTGCTGGGCGATCTGAAGGTGGGTAACGGCGATCCGTCGTTGACGATGTATGGTTCCGACATTACGCCCAACGAGCACAAACTGGCATCGCAGTTCGGGGTGCTGGATAATTTTTACGACAGCGGAGAAGTCTCCGGCGATGGCCATCTTTGGTCAACCGCGGCCATTACCAGCGATTACAACGAAAAGACTTGGCAGATCGCGTACCGGGGCAAGGAGCGAACGTATGACTTCCAGGGAACGGTAGCCGGTGAGTATCCGCTCGAGCGTAATCAGCCGGATATCGACGATCCTTCCACTGGTTTTCTCTGGGACAATGTTGCTCATCATGGGCTGAGCTATCGCGACTACGGCGAATATGTGAATGCCGAATGGTGCAACAAAACGATCAAGGCGTCGTCACCTAAGGAAGGAACTCCGTCGGGCCAGGAAGCCGCATGCCCCCGCACAGAACTTCATCAGGGGGATGCGCTGGCGCCCAATGTGGGCGATCCGCACGCTGCGCCGAGTCCCTGGCCATGGGCGGTGCCGCTGTTTAAGCGGGTGAAGCCTACCAAGGCGGTGTTGCGAAATCACTTCGATCCACTGTATCCCGATTTCAATACGGACTATCCCGATCAGCTGCGCGCCGATGAATTCCTGAACGAGTTTGTCGCTTACGCGCGCGCCCGGGCGACCAACGAAAGCGCTGACTTCCAATTGCCGGCATTCGTGTTGCTGTATCTTCCTGACGATCACACAGGTGGCACGCGTCCCGAACGGCCTCGGCCGGCGGCCTCGGTGGCCGACAACGATCTTGCCCTGGGGCGCGTGGTGGACGCGGTGTCGCACAGCCCTTACTGGGATGACACTGCAATCTTTGTTCTGGAAGACGATGCGCAAAATGGCGCCGACCATGTCGACGCGCACCGCTCCATCGCGTTCGTGGTCAGCAAGTATTCCCCGGGAACAGAGGCCGAACCCTACATCGACCATCGTTTCTATACCACGGTAAACGTGATACACACCATGGAGATGCTGCTGGGCTTGCCGCCGATGAACCAGAATGACGCATACGCACCTGCCATGGGTCCGATGTTCACGGGTCGAGGCAACCAGCCTGCCTTTCAAGCGGACTTCCGCAATCTGAAAAACGGTCTGATCTACGAGACCAACAAGCGCGATGCGCCCGGGGCAAAAGAATCGGCGAAAATGAATTTCTCGCGGCCGGACGCGGCGGGAGCGGCGCGTCTGAATAAAGTCTTGTGGAGGGAGGAGAAGGGCGATGCGCCGGTACCAGTGCCGCGGCACAACGTATTTCCGGCGGGCGATTGAGAAAATGCTCTGGCCGCGAAACCACTTGTTTGGCTCGCGCATCGGTTTCGCGTCCTTTGATGTTTCGAGCGCATCGAACTTGGCCTCGGCTGTCCTCGGCTTTACACTAGAGATGTGAAGATCGCGCTGGGCCAGATTAATCCTACGGTCGGAGATTTCTCCGGCAATGCCGCAAAGATCATCGAGTTTTCACAGCGCGCGAAAGCCGGCGGCGCGGAGTTGATTCTGTTTCCCGAGTTGTCCGTGTGTGGGTATCCGCCGCGCGATCTGGTGGAGCGGCCATCGTTCGTAGCGCGCAACCGCCAGACCGCGGAGCAGATTGCCTCGGCAACGCGCGGTATTTCGGTTATCTGTGGACTGGTGACTCCCGCCGAATCTGAGACTGGCAAGTCCGTGATGAATTCGGCCGCGCTGTTGCAGGAGGGAAAAGTTACGTTCCTGCAGTCCAAGATGCTGTTGCCCACCTACGACGTTTTCGACGAGATGCGCAACTTCGCACCGGCAAAAAGCCAGCGCCTGTTTTCCTTCGGCGGCAGCCGCGTGGCGCTGACGATTTGCGAAGACGCGTGGAACGACAAGCTGTTCTGGCCCAAGCGGCTTTATGTGGTGGATCCGATCGAAGCGCTGGTTCGAGCCGGTGGCAACCTGATTTTAAATATTTCAGCCTCGCCATTCTGGATCGGCAAACGCGAAGTGCGTCGGGACATGCTGGCCTCGATTTCGCGCCAGTACCAGATTCCAGTCGCAATGGTGAATCAGGTCGGTGGCAATGACAGTCTTTTATTTGACGGATCGAGCATCGTTCTCAATGCGGAAGGGAAGGTCATCGCGCAGGCATGTTCGTTCGAAGAAGACCTGATCTGCTTTGATTCCGAAAGCCTCACTGGAGATCTGCACGGGCAGATCGAAGGCGAGGAAGCCAGCGTATACTCCGCGCTGGTACTGGGGACGCGGGATTACATCCACAAATGTGGGTTTCAGAAGGCCATCGTCGGACTGAGCGGCGGCATCGATTCAGCCCTGACAGCCGTCATCGCGGCCGACGCAGTTGGGCCGGAAAATGTGATTGGCGTGGGGATGCCCGGCCCTTATTCTTCGCCCGGATCAATCGGGGATGCCCGCACGCTCGCCCATAATTTGGGAATTCGGTTCGAGCTGCTGTCAATCGAGCGCGCGGTGGAAGCGTATCGGGAAACCTTGAAGGAAGTGTTTCGAAATCAGAAGGAAGATGTTACCGAAGAAAATATTCAGTCGCGCGCTCGTGGAACGCTATTGATGGCGCTGTCCAATAAGTTTGGCGCGATCGTCCTCTCCACGGGGAACAAGAGCGAACTGGGCGTAGGCTACTGTACACTTTACGGGGATATGGTGGGCGGACTGGCGGTCATTTCGGATGTGCCGAAGACACTGGTTTACCGCCTCAGCCATTACGTGAATTCGCGCCATCCGGTAATTCCCCAGGACACGCTGGAGAAGCCGCCCTCGGCGGAGTTGCGGCCCGACCAGAAGGATAGCGACTCACTGCCCCCCTATGAGATCCTCGACGCGGTGCTGGAAGATTATGTAGAGGATGCGCACTCGGTCGAGCGTATTGCCAGGGATCGTGGCTTTGACATTGAAGTGGTGCGGCGCGTAGTGCGAATGGTCGACCGGGCGGAATACAAGCGCCAGCAGTCGGCTCCGGGCATTAAGATTTCTGCGAAGGCTTTCGGCTACGGGCGCCGTCTTCCCATCGCTGCTAAGAGTGAGGTCTGAAGATTTCTATCGACTACGTATGCCTGCTGCAACAATTTCTGACTTTGAATTGAAAGGAAATCATGCGCGGTTCTATCGCTTCGATCCTTGTCCTGATGCTGCTTGTCCAAATCCTTACCCGCGGTGTGGGGGCCGCGCAATCCTCGAGTAACGCGAATCCTGCGGATAAAGTCGCCACCTCATCGGGGGTGACTCTTCCGTCGGAGGCCACCGTGGATTCGTTCATGCAACAGACTTTTGGCTACGAGCCGAAC
>DATNKA010001117.1:0-2304 GCA_035603655.1 Candidatus Acidiferrales bacterium
TTCAACGAAGGGAGAGATCATGAACAAGGGCAAGCAAGGGGTACGGACTCGAATAGCTCAACAATGCGTCACCACGGGATGCCTGATCCTGATATTCGCGGTGTCGCCCATCGTATCGTTTGCGCAACCGGCGCCGCCTCCTCCTCCGCCGCCGGCGCCCCTCAGCCCGTCCCAATTGGACCAAATGGTGGCGCGGATCGCTCTCTACCCTGATCCGCTACTGGCACAGGTCCTCACCGCTTCCACTTACTGGAGCGAGATTCCGGATGCTGCACGCTGGGCCGACGAGCACGGCTACCTGAAAGGAGATGCGCTGGCCCAGGCTATCCAGTCGGATCACTTGCAGTGGGATCCCAGCATCTTGGGCTTGCTTGCTTTCCCCTCGGTTCTCGATATGATGGCGAGCGACCCCACTTGGACGCAACAACTTGGCGATGCAGTCCTGACGCAGAGAGCGGACGTGATGGATGCGGTGCAACGGATGCGCCGGAAGGCCAGAACTTACGGCTATCTGATACCGAACAGTTACTGTCACGTAACCGATGAGGGCGGCTACATCCAGATCCTTCCGGTCAATCCAAGTGTGATCTACGTGCCGACTTACGATCCGTTCATTGTCTTTGCACCACCGCGACCAGGATTCGCGATTGGGGGAGCAATCCACTTCGGTCCGGGGATTACCATTGGTGCGGCATTCGGTGGATGGGGATGGTGGCTTGGCTCAGGATTTGCGTGGCCTTCTCACACCATCCTGATCGATCGCCGTCCATGGGGCCGCGTGTGGGTCAATCGATCCGCATACATACATCCCTACGTGCATCCCTGGGTGCGACCGGTCGGGCCGCGCGTGGAGGTACATCGGTTTCATAGGTAGGAAGGCCTGGTACGCTTTCCGTCGGCAGGCAACCAGAAAGGCGTCCTCCCAACTTCTATCTCCGGCTTAACCTCAAGGAGCCTGCATCGCATGCTTGTCGATCAAACGGTGTCTCAGCAGAATCGCTTACACACTCCTGAGGGGGTTCTCGTCTCTGGAAGCGGGTTTGAAATGCTGCAACGCTTCGCCGCCATGATTGCGTCTTCCGACGACGCAATCATCAGCAATACGATCGAAGGCACGGTGACCAGTTGGAATAACGGAGCCGAACGCATCTTTGGATATGCCGCGCACGAAATGCTAGGACAGTCGATTTCGCGCCTGGTCAGTCCGAGAGGCGGAGACGATATGGCTAAGAGTCTTGACCGCATACGCAGGGGCGAGCACGTCGGTCACTACGAAGCAATGCGGTGCTGCAAGGATGGCAGAGAGATTCCTGTCTCCCTGACCATTTCTGGCTTAAGAGATTCTTCGGGTGAGTTCGTCGGGGCGGTCAAGATTGCGCGAGATGTTTCCGCCCGTAAGCATGCGGAAATGGCGATACGCACAAGCGAAAAACTGGCTGGGGTCAGCCGCATGGCGACCAGCCTCGCACACGACATCAATAACCCTCTGGCATCGGTCACGAACCTTCTATTCTTGCTGGAAAACGAAGAACTGTCTGAGGACGGGAAACAGTACCTGGCAACCGCCCAGCGTGAGTTGTCGCGCGTCGCCCAGATTTCGGCCCAGGCTCTTGGTTTCTACCGCAGCAAGGGGGAACCAGTATGGCTCTCACTTGCTGCCATCCTTGATGATGCGCTTGCGCTACACCAAAACCGATACAGAACACAGGGAGTTGAAGTTTCGCGAGACTATGAGCCGGCACCCAACATCTATAGCCATCCGGGTGAGTTGCGGCAGGTGATGGTCAATCTGATCGGCAATGCGCTCGATGCCATGCCTTCCGGGGGTAAATTGCGGCTGAGAGTTCGGAGGACCACTGATTGGGTAACGCATCGGCAGGGCTTACGTATTACGGTTGCGGATACAGGCGACGGGATGAATGCAGAGACGCGCAGCCGACTCTTTGAGCCGTTCTTTGTGACAAAGAAGCCGATTGGGACCGGGATGGGGCTGTGGATTTGTGCCGATATCGCGAGCAAATATGACGGCCGGATCTCGGTGAGAAGTAGCGATGCGCGCGAACACAATGGTTCCGTCTTCAGTTTATTCCTACCGCTCTAGCCCTGGTGATCTATGCCTCTTTCTGCCAACGCCGAGATGTCAGCCGGATCTCCGCCCACCAAGCAATACTTCACCGATAGCTACGTTTTCAACTGGAATAATCAGACCTTTCGGGCAGATCTCATTTTCATTCTGCCCGTCGCCATTTGTCTCGCCGCGGGGCTATGCATTGGTCGCCCTGGTGTTGGAATGATCGCCGCCGG
>DATNKA010001118.1:0-5513 GCA_035603655.1 Candidatus Acidiferrales bacterium
CAACCGCCGCATCCTCCACGGTAAACCGCCTTGCTCGCAGCTGATTGATGTATTCCAGCATAATTACTCCGGTCTGCACCGACACACCAAACAAAGCCAGAAAACCTACTCCAGAAGACACGCTGAAGTTCGTGCCCGTAAACCAAAGAGCAAGCAAGCCGCCAATCGGTGCGATCGCAATGTTGGCCATGATCAAGGCCGCCCATTTGAACGATTTGAACATCGTATAGAGAAGAATGAAGATGATCAGAATTGTGATCGGCAGCACGATCAACAGCCGCGCATTGGCTCTCTTCTGGCTCTGGTATTCCCCTTCCCAGTAAAGGCTGTATCCCGAGGGCAGCTTCACCTGATCGTTCACCTTCTTGATGGCCTCTTCCACCGTGCTGCCCAGGTCGCGGCCGCGCACGCTGTATTTGATGGCCACATAACGCCGGTTGCCTTCGCGATAAACTTCCGAGGCACCATCCGTCACGCTGATCTTGCACAACTGTGCCAGCGATACCCGTTCTCCCGTGGGCGACAGCAGCCGAATGTTCTCGATCGCTTCTTCCGTATTCCGGTATTGCGGCAGATAGCGAAGCGTCAAGTCATATCGTGCCTCGCCCTTCAGCACCTGGGTGAGCGCGTTCCCGCCAACCGCGGTCTGTACAGCGTCCTGGACATCGGCAACATTAATCTGATAACGCGCGGCCGCAGCCCGGTCCACAATCACATTCAGATTAGGCTGGCCCAGCACGCGAAACACTCCCAGATCCTCGACTCCTTTGATTTTCCGCATGATGTTGACGACTTCGTCGCTCTTGGCCTCAAGTACTTTCAAATCGTCGCCATAAATCTTCGTAGCCAGCGCGCCTTTCACTCCACTCACCGCCTCTTCCATATTGTCTTCGATGGGCTGAGAGAAGCCCCAAACGACGCCTGGAATTTTGTCCAGCTCGCGATTCATGGCGACGATTAATTCTTCCTTGTCCTGATGGAAGACAGGCCGCCACTCTTCTTTCTGCTTGAGGTCGACGAAGAATTCGACATTAAAAAACCCCGTCGTATCCGTACCATCATCGGGCCGTCCCACTTGACTTGTGCACTGCGGAACCTCCGGAAACGAACAAAGTATGATCCGCGCCTGGTTCGCCACCCGTATGCCCTCATCAGGACCGGTACTGGGAGCCAGTGTGCCCCGCACCCACAGTGCGCCTTCATCCAGGTGCGGCAGAAATTCAGAACCAATGGCGCCGCCGAAGGCGAGATAAACACCCACGGCTACCATGAATACGACCACGCCAATGGTAATTGCCCGATGGCGAATGGCCCACCGCACCGCATGGCGATAGCGCTCGATCACAAAAGACATGACCGGGTTGTGCCACTCGCTGGCTCCTTTCTGGAAAGCGAAACTCGCCAGAACCGGCGCGATCAATATCGAGAACAGCAGAGCCCCGAGAAGGGCAAACGCCACTGTCCACGCCATGGGATGAAACAGCCTTCCCTCAACCCGTTGCAGTGTGAAAATCGGCAAGTAAGCCGTAATTATGATGGCGATGGCATAAAATACGGGCCGCTGCACCTCGTGCGACGCCTCCCCGATCATTTCGCTCGGAGTTTTTCCATTCCCGTTCTTGTGTCCCAGATGGCGCACGATGTTTTCCACCATCACCACCGCGCCATCCACCACCATGCCAAAATCCAGGGCGCCTAAAGACAGCAGGTTGGCCGGAATATGTCTCAGGTCTAAACAGATGGACGCAAACAAAAGCGAGAAGGGAATCGTCGCCGCAACAATCAGCGCGCCACGAATGTTCCCCAGAAACAAAAACAGGATGATCGAGACCAGGATCATTCCTTCCGTCAGGTTGTGCAGCACCGTGTGACTGGTGAAATGCACCAGATCGCTGCGATCGATGAAGGGGACAACTTTCACGCCGGGCGGCAAAATATGATCGTTTAATTCCTCCACTTTGTTGTGAATGCCCTGCAGCGCCGTATCCGCCGCCGCGCCTTTGCGCAACAGCACGATGCCCGAGACCACATCGTCGTTGTCGACGATCCTTCCATCCTGGCGGTGAATGGCTCGGGCAAACTGTCCCAGCCGGATCTTCGGACCTTGCGAAACCAGGGCAATGTCCTTTACCCGAAGCGGAGTGCCGTTCTTGGTGAAAATGACTGTTTGTGCAATATCCTGAGACCGGTCGATCAGTCCGACGGAACGCACATTGATCTGCTGCAGACCTTCCTGTATGAAGCTGCCGCCGGCATTCGTGTTGTTGTTGGTGAGTTGCTGCTCGACTTGGGCCAGGCTCAGCCCGTAGGCGACAAGTTTATTGGGATCGACGCGCACCTGGTATTCGCGCGTGGGACCTCCGAAACTGGAAACGTCAACGATGTCCGGCACAGCTTTGAAACTCTTTTCGATGACCCAGTCTTCGATGGACTTCAGCTCCATCGCGTCATACGCCGGATTCGTGCTGCGCAGCGTGAAAAAATAAATCTGCCCGACCGGACTCCAGTCCGTACCCATCTGCGGCACTACGCCCGTCGGCAATGTGACCTGGCTCAGTCGCTCCAGCACCCGCTCCCGGTTCCAGTTGTTGTCCGAGTCGTCGTCGAAGATCAGCTTCAGATCGGAGAGTCCGAACAGCGAGAACGACCGCAGATGCACCACCTGGGGAATGCCGTTCATAGCGACTTCAAGGGGAATGGTGACTTGCTGTTCGATCTGCTCCGCTGAGATTCCCGGCCATTGCGTGATCACCTCAACATAGTTGTCCGCCACGTCAGGATAAGCCTCGATGGGAAGATCGCGGAACGCAACAATGCCCGCGGCGAAAAGCATCAGCGCAAACGCCAGCACTAAGAGCCGGTTGCCAAGAGCAAAATCAACCACCCGGCGAATCATCTATTGCTCCACCGTGTTTTGCAGTACCAGCGCGTTGGAGACCACCTGGTCTCCCGGCTTCATCCCCGAAACAACCTCTTGCATGTTGTTGGAAAGCATTTTCCCCGTGACCACTTCCAGCCGCTTGAAGTGTCCCCCGCCCAGCGGGGCGTAAACCCACTCGCGATCGTGCAAGTGCAGAATCGCAGTGGCGGGAATGGCCGCCCGCGTCTCCGCCTGCTTGCCATAGAATGTTGCAGTTACAAACATTCCCACGTGCATCATTCCGGGATTCGGAACCTCCAGCCGCACCTTGGTCGTACGAATCGTCGGATCAAGCACTGGCAGGATGTTGTCGATCCGGCCCTTGAACACTTTGTTAGGATCCGCGCTCAGCCGAATGTCGGCAAACTCGCCCACCTTAACCGCGTCGAGATCGTTTTCGTAAACGTCGCAGATAATCCAGACATAAGAAAGATCAGAAATAGTGAAAGGATTGGGCGCTCCCAGCCCTTGTACTCCTGAGGCATTCGTTATCTGCTGGTCCGTGATTACGCCCGAGATCGGAGCCAGAATATCGACGATCCCCGATGGATGATCCTTATTCACGCCTAAAATCTTCAGTTGTTCGATCGTGGCATCCAGATCAGCTTGCGCATTCTTGGCCACGTCTTCGGCCTGCTCCAGAGCGCTCTTGGCGACCGCTCCTTTGTCGTACAGAATCGTTTGCCGTTGAAGATTCAAGCGCGCCAGCAACTCGTCGTTCACCGCTTTGCGGTACCCCTGATACGCTCCGGAAACATCGTTGCTCTGCACCCTCAACAGCAACTGACCTTTCTTAACGGTGTCGCCCAACCGCGCCTTGACTTCCACGACTCGGCCCGCAGCCAGTGAAATCACCGGCACAGCGCGCGCGATATCGGGCTGCACTACGCCGGTCACGTTAAGAGCCGGAGCCGCTTTATACGCAACCGCGGTCGCCAGGGGAAATTGCTCCGGATGATCCACCTTGAAATTGTTTGCGTCCAGATCGGGCTGAACGCTCGCTGCAGGCGGGGCCTCGGCCTTCGGGTCCGCCTTGCCTTCATTGCAACCGGCAAGGAAAGATGCGAGCCCCAGACACAATCCCGCTGCGGCATATCTAAGGTGTTGCTTCTTCATTGGATAACCTCGCGCCCCACGGCCTGATTCAATTGCGCCGCCGCAGTCAAATACGAACCGACCAGGTTCACGTAATTCAACTCCACAGTGCGGTACTCGGCTTGTGCGTTGAGGAAGTCAAGCAGCGAAGCACCCCCATGTTGATAAGAGAAGGTAATGGTGTCGCGCACTCTGACAGCCAGCTTCAGGTACTTGGCCTTGTAAGGCCGCAGCAGAATCAGGTCGGTTTCGAGCGTGGCGTAGCCGGAATCCACGTCGCTCAACACTCCCGCTTCGGTGGCCTCGCGCAATCGCTGATTGCGTGTAATGTCCAGTTGCGTGCGTAACTTTTCTCCCTGATTGCGATCGAAGATGCGGAATGGGACGCTGACGCTGAGGCCGAGGGTATTTAACCCAAACGGATTATTGTTGGATGAGTTGTGGGTAAACCATGCGCTCCATGTCGGATCGGTTGACCCGTTCGCAATCGCCAGCTTGTGGTCGGTTTGAGCTTTATCCACGCCTTCCACGGCGGCTTTCAAGTCAGGCCGCGTGGCGAGAGCAATCTTGCGGAACTCCGCCCGCGGCATAAGCTGGTCGTCGAAATCGAAGGGCCCGATCACGTCAACCTGATCGATCGGAATTCGGGAATTCAGCAACGTGAGGAGCTGGATCTTTGCGTTTTCCAGGTTCTCCTCCGCTGCCTGCAAATCCGATTCATACTGCACGCGCTGAAGCTCCAGTCGATCGAGATCGATTTGCGCAATGTCGCCCGCCTGGAAACGGTCTCTGCTGATATCGAGCACCTTGTCGTAGTAGACAAGATTATCTTTTGCCAACTGCAGCACCGCTTTGGCCTGCAGCGCCGCCACAAATGCATTGCGCAAGTTGAACAGCAGGGTTCTTTCCATGTCGGCATGGCTAGACTCGGCAATCAGCGTCCCCTTTTTTGCACTCTCCAGGCGCAACTGCCGCTTGTGCTGACGTTCCTGCAGGAAGCTGATACTTGGAGTTTCATAAGTTCCCGCGAAGGGACGCCAGATGCCCCTGTCAGGAGTAATTTGGGTTCCATCAACCGACAGACCGAGCGTTGGGTTCGGACGCAGAAACGCCGTAATCTCCTGTGCCCTCGATTCGTCGATGCTCAACTTGTCCGCCAGCAGCGTCGGATTATTCAGCTCCAGTCGATCCTTCACCTGCTCCCATGTCCAGGCCTGTAGCGCCGGCTGCTTTGCAGGGGGCGCGGCCTGCGGCGCGGCCAATCCCACCGCAGCGCCCAGCGCCGCCAGTACTCCGTAACCTCGCCACAATGTTCTTCGCATCAATAACTCCCACCCAACTCTGCATGTTCTCGCTAGAGATGTAACTGCTACAGTGACCGCCTTATGGCCTTTCGCTGAGAGGCTTGCGCTTCGTAATCGGGACATGGCTTCAAGCGATGCTGCCGACGCTGCGAATCCCCGTGTCCTTCAGGCGCCACGCTTGCGGATCGGGAAAC
>DATNKA010001119.1:0-9246 GCA_035603655.1 Candidatus Acidiferrales bacterium
TGCGCCCCGCCGCTCAGAATGTCCCGAGCTTTGAGGCGTTCTGCCACTAGAGCCACCGTGACGAGGGGATTTCCGGAGTTCAGCCTGCGCCCTTCCGCAAACACTTCGGCAGCTGCCGTAGGGTCTTCGAAATCGATTATCAGCGCATCGAATTTCTGCTGGCGAATTCGCTCAATGGCAGCCGCCAGGTCGCTGAATCGCTCCATCGCGATCCCGGACGCCGGCATCACCCGGCCCAGGATCTCGCAAGCGGAATCGTCAGTGGAAATCAACAGCGCAAGAAGTGTCATAACTGGAATCCCCGCCTCCGCCAGGCGAGTCTATGGCCAACGAGGCGCCGTAGGCCGAGCTGCCTTGGGCGCTGATCCTGCTGAACCCGCGCCCGCTTTCGCTGCCATAGCATCGGAGCCCGGCGAAGCTTCGTCAACCTCCGTCAATACTGCGTTGTCTTCATCGTCATTCTCAGCGAGCAAGGGAGCCACCTCGCGGAGCTTCTCCGCCGCCTGCTGGAGCATCTCGATCTGCTTGCCCAGTTGAGCGTACCTGGTCTGCTTCTGCCGCAACACCTCATGGATATCTTTCATACGACCCCCAATGGCGAATGTAAGGACGGAGGGTCATGGGCGTCAACGCTAATCCCCGCGCGCGGGTTACTGCGGTAATTTGGAGACGCGTCCAAACCCGTGCATGAAAGGCGATTTTCGAGGCCCGATAGGGAATCTGAGGAGGCGGAAAACAAAGCGAAAGCCTCGCAGAACGCGAGGCTTTCGAGAGGCGGATTGAAAAGTGACTCAGGCTTTCAGCTTGCGGTGTAATGCGCCGGCCAAACCAAGCAAACCGGTTCCCAACAGGCCGAGCGTGCCCGGCTCAGGAACGGTGGTGATGTTGGTATCTCCGCTGGAGATGTTAGTGCTTCCGTTGAAGAAGCCCTTGCCGGTATTAATCGTCAACTGGGTGGTTGCGCCAAATACGGTCGCACCGTTAAACCAGGTGCCGGAAATCACACCGGTAAGTTCGTAGTTGTGCGTGCCGTTGCTCAACGTAATCACGGTCCAAGTCACCGGACCACTGAACGAACCATTGAAAATCGTGCCGTTCGGAATGCCGTCGGTACCGTTGCCGGTTATAGTGAAGCTGCCACCGCTAGCAAAGGTGCCCCCCGTCTGCATGCTCCCGCTGCTTAGCGCGCCGGTCATAAAGCTCACGTTTCCCAAACCGCCTGTAACCAAGCCGAGACCATTTAGGCCGTTAGCGGCAATGAGTTCAGAGCTGCTGAGACTCAATCCAGCAGAGGTCCCCGAAAGGACGCCACTGCTGTTGGTGAAGTCCACCGCACCGGTTGAACCGGCAAACGCCGCTAGTGGCAGAGCCATAGCAAGTAAGGCCATCAAAACCATCCGCTTCATAAACGTCTTCCTCCTGAACCTAGGTAAACCTTTAGTGGTCAATGGGGCAGAATTCCGCTGCTCCTGCTGTCTACTCTGCACCCCTCATGCCAAAGTCAAACAATCCGCAAAACGCTGAAAGCAAATAACTTACTATCACTTTGATGCTCATCCGTGAACATGAAGCTGCAAACCGATGCATACTAATACTTTCGTTTTGCGTTTTGGGATCAACATCCCCGAACCTGGTCCAACCTCACAAAACGAGCACTTCCACAACCCCCGGGAAAGGTGGTCATTCGAGTGCCGAGCCAGGATATCCCACAACTGGGCGGGGACACAAGTAGTCTTGCTGTTTACCAGCGAGATTCTGCCCTGAGGGTATGCGAACGGAACCGGGCACGTTCGGGGTCTCCGGCTCTCGCGTCCTAGCGATTGCTTCCGGGCTCCAGTCCGAGACCGGAACCGTAATATTCCGCGAGGGCATATCGCTCCTCGTCGGTGAGAAGTGTCGAAATCGTCCGCATTGGCATGTTGATGTCATTGGCGCGATTCCGGTTCGCGAATGCTTCAAGCTGGCCCAGAACGTAGTCGCCGTTCTGATTCGCGAGAGATGGAACTCCAATGTGATAAGCCACCGGTCCGTGGCATGACTGGCAAGGGGGAATACCGCGCCCCCCGTCGCCGAACGAGATCAGATGGGATGCCATGCCTGCGTGACTTGGATCGGGCCTTGGTTGCGGGAAACTCCGATTGTCCTGCAGATCGGTAAACACCGGAAGCTTTGCGTAGTAGGCAACCACGTCCGCCAAGTCCCGCGACGAAAGCGACGCTGCAATCGGCTGCATCGTCCGCGATTCTCGTTTGTGACTTCGAAAGTCTTCCAGCTCTTTCCAGATTGCCAGCCGATCCATGCCGGCTAGGTTAGGAGTTGTACTCTTGTCGCTAAAACCTTCCGCACCATGGCAGTGTTCGCAACGTTTTGCGAGAAGCATTCCGCGAAAGGCATCTCCTGCAGAAGCAGCGGCAATGGTCTCGGGCGTCCACGATACATAGGATGGAATCTGCTCCGGCCGGCTGTCGCTTGCTACCAGCATCAGCGAACCTGCCGTCACAACAACGGCTAAAGCAAGGAGCCACGGAGAGCTCCAGCCCTGAAAGCCCTGCCGCCTATCGGGCCTCACAGTTACCTCTTTCTCCGGACCGCAATACCGGGAACTGGTCGCGCGGTACAACTTTCAACGCGGACCGCATGGCGTAGTGTCCCGCCCCGCAGAATTCGCGGCACACCGTCTTGAATTCGCCCGGGCTGGAAAACTGCAGGCGCGCCTCGCTGATCGTGCCGGGAAGAACTTTTACGTTATAGATTGTCCCATTGAAGGCCAGAGAGTGGACCGCGTCCGCACTGGTAATGCGCAGATGAACCGGAACCCCGGCTGGAACCAGAATGCAATGTGGAACAAACAAGTATTGCTGCGCGATCATGCGGACCGTAACCGATCCGTCGGCGCCTTGCTCAGTGCCAAGATTATTTTCCACAAACTCGCCCGCAAGATGCAGCGACAGCGGATCGACGGTGCGCGAGCCTTTCAGATACCGCATTAGCGGAACGTCGATCTGGTAATAGCGCGTGGCCGGTATCAGGCACAGAACCAATACCGTGAGGACGAATACTCGCAGCTTTCGCCAGTTCACAATTCGCTCGATCCTTTAAGCGATCGGGAGGGGCACGGTGGGTGCCCGCCCTTGCGCGTCCTTTTCGCAGGGTGGGGATTCTGACGTCCCTTCCGGGCGTCTACACCGGCGAGGATTTCCAAAGGTTCAACGAGCGCCGTCGATCTCCTTCAGCACGGCGCTGCAACGCTCGCATACCGTTGGATACCTCTTATCCTCGCCCACGTGGGTCGAATAATTCCAGCAGCGCTCACACTTCAACCCATCAGCCTTTTTCACCTCAACGTGCACCGCTCCCGTGCCGTTTCCGGAGGTCTCGGTTAGAGTCACCGCCGAAACGATAAAAAAGTAACGCAACTGGTCGGCGTGCCGCGACAGCACAGAATAAATTGGATCGGATGCAGCGACGATCACTTGAGCTTCGAGACCTGTGCCGATCAGCTTATTATTCCGAGCATCCTCGAGCGCTTTAAGCACCTCGTCCCGCACCGCGCGCAGCGTGGTCCAATCATCGCCGGTTTTCTGCTCGGAGTCGCTGCCCTCGCTCTCCACACTGTCCGTCTTGCCGAGGATTTCTTCGGTGGAAGGAAACAGCGCTAGGTGCACGCTCTCTCCCCGCCCCGCGCCCTTTGGCATATAGTCCCAGACCTCTTCTGAAGTAAAGCTCATGATGGGCGCAAGCAACCGCACCAGAGCCTCGCCGATACGCCAGATAGCGGTCTGCGCGCTCCGCCGCGCGACCGACTTGGGCGCGGAAGTATAGAGTCGGTCTTTCAGTACGTCGAAGTAGAAGGCGCTCAGGTCGACGATGCAGAAATGATTTAGCCGGTGGTAGATCCTGTGAAAGGCAAACTCGTCATAGGATGCCCTCACATCCCTGGCGAAGGCCATCGTCTGGCGCAACATGTATTGATCGAGCGCCTCCATCTTCTCGAAGGGCACCGAGTCGGTGTGCGGACTAAAATCCCCCAGATTTCCAAGAACGTAGCGAAACGTGTTGCGAATCTTGCGGTAATTCTCAGCAATGCGCAGCATCAACTGCTCCGACCCAACTACGTCCTCGCGAAAATCAACCGACGCCACCCAAAGCCGCACCACTTCCGCGCCCAGTCGATCCGATATATCCACCGGATCCACGTCGTTCCCCCGCGACTTCGACATGGCCTGACCTTTTTCGTCTAGCGTCCATCCCGGCGTGACTACCTCTTTATACGGCGGCGTTCCGTGGGTCCCCATGGCGCATAAAAGTGAGGACTGAAACCACCCGCGATATTGATCTCCGCCCTCCAGATAAAGATCGGAAGGCCAGGGATATGTCGGCTCGTCGGCGATCAGCGCCAAATAGCTCGCCCCCGATTCCAGCCACACGTCGAAGATGTCCGTTTCTTTTTCGAACTTGGCACCGCCGCAATGCGGACACTTCATCTCTGCCGGCAGAATCGTGTCTGACTCGGACGTAAACCATGCATCCGCCCCAGAGCGAGCGAACAGCTCCACCACCTTACGATTCACGGCAGGATCATTCAGCGGTTTGCCGCAGCTCTCGCAAAGAAACACCGCGATAGGAACTCCCCACACGCGCTGCCGGGAAATGCACCAATCCGGACGCGTCGTAATCATGTTCGACAACCGTTCTTCGCCCCACGCCGGATCCCACTTCACATGTTTAATTTCTTCCAGCGTGCGGCTGCGCAGCGTGTCTTCTTTCGACTTCCCGCCCGGCATTGGCGTTTCCATAGCGATGAACCATTGTTCAGTGGCGCGAAATATCACCGGGTTATGACAGCGCCAGCAATGCGGATAGGAATGTACCGTCGTTTCCGTATGCAGTAAAGCTCCCCGGCTCTTAAGCAACTCGATGATTGGCTGATTCGCCTCCCAGACCCGCTTGCCGGTGTATTCAGCAAGTCCGTTGCGCAGAATGCCCGTTTCGTCAACGTTGCTGGTGGCGTCGAGCCCGTACTTGACACCCGTAACAAAATCTTCCGCGCCGTGCGAAGGCGCAGTGTGAACCACGCCCGTCCCCGTGTCCATGGTGACGTAAGCGGCCAATACGCCAAGGATTTTCCGGTCCAGAAATGGATGCTGAAAATTCAACCGCTCCATTTTTCGCCCAGGAAAATGCGCGAGCTCGCGCGGATCGGAAAGCCCGCACTTCTCAGCCACATCCTTTGCGAGTTTCGACGCTACAATGTAAACTTCGCCACCGGATTCCAGCCCAACATATTCCTCATCGGGATGGAAAGCCACCGCCATCGACGCCGGCAGCGTCCACGGAGTAGTGGTCCAGATGATGGTTGAAACATTTTTCCCCGCCAGAGCCGCATCAATCTTCGCCGGATCGTCGAGTAATTTGTACTTTACATAGACAGTCGGGCTGGTGTGGTTCTCATACTCGACCTCCGCCTCGGCCAGCGCAGTCTCGTCGTACATGCACCAGTAAACCGCGCGCAGACCCTTGTAGACGAATCCTTTTTCGTAGAAGGAAAAGAACGTCGACAAAACCACCGACTCATACTGCGGATTCATCGTCGCATACGGACGATCAAAGCGCCCGAACACTCCAATGCGCTTGAACTGCTGCCGCTGCAAGTCCAGAAACTTCTGCGCATACTTCCGGCATTCCGCGCGCACCTCCGTCGGACGCATCTGCAGCTTCTTGCCGCCCAGTTCCTTATCCACCTTGATCTCAATCGGAAGACCGTGACAATCCCATCCCGGCACATACGGCGCATCAAATCCCGCCATCGTCTTCGACTTGACGATAAAATCCTTGAGACACTTGTTCAGCGCCGTACCCATGTGAATGGGCCCGCTGGTGTAAGGCGGCCCATCGTGCAGAATATAAGTCGGCGAGCCTTTGCGAGCTTCGCGAATGCGCTCGTAGATGCTCGCTTGCTCCCACCGAGCCAGCATTTTAGGCTCATTCTGAGGCAGATTGGCCTTCATCGGGAAGGCGGTTTTAGGCAGATTGATGGTCGCTTTCAGTTCGAGCGGCACTCGGTTGGCTTCTCCCAAATGTTTGAATCCCTTCATTATAGGGAGAGCTATCGCTAACGTCCACGCAACCCCAGCCCGGAGAGATTCTCTTCGTCCTACCCCCGGGGAAACCCTGTGTCCTCGGTTTGAGGAATTTAATTTCAGGCGCCCCGCCAATTTCCACGCATTCACTTTTTACTGCAAGCATTCCGAAATACACTTCGTAAACTGACTCCAGAAGAGGTACAATTTTGTGAGCAGGCGGATGAAAAGTTCTGAATAGTCGCCGCGTCGCATCAGAAGGTCACTAAATTAAGCAAGAGGCAACTTGTTAGGGAGTCCAATCATCTGTGTTACTCAGGGCGTCGGGCCACGGATAGTCCATTCACCGTCCGACCTGAAAAAAGCGAATCGGGGAACATGCCATCCGTAGAAGTCAATCCGACACCCACAAAAGAGCCGGAGCTTCATCTCCTGCTCGCTCCCGACACATTCGAACCGCTGTACAAATCCCTGTTTCGCGGCTTGGACGACTTTTTCTTTCCCAAGAAACTCCCGCCGCTCAAGCTGGAATCAAAGCCCATTCCAGTCAAAGACATCTGGGGTTTTTACAACTACAAGAAGAATGGCGCTCTGGGTTCCACGATCGCGCACGTCGTGGTGATCGCATTAATCATCGGCGGCACGATTCTGGGCCGACGCCTGGTCACCAAGGTCGAGGCCAAGCCGCAGAGCACCACTCAGTTGATCGATCCCGGTGATTTCATCCCTCTGAAACCTGCCAAGACCCAAGCCGGTGGCGGAGGCGGTGGTGGTGACCGCGACGTGCTGAAAGCCTCTCAGGGGCGTTTGCCGAAGTTCTCCATGGAGGCCCAGATTACGCCGCCCGCTGCGGTCATCCGGAATCCCAACCCTAAATTAGCGGTTGAGCCCACGATCATGGTTCCACCTGAGATCAAGGTGAACATGGCCAGCAACATGCCAAACTTCGGCGACCCGAAGTCCTCCGCCGTGATTCCGTCGAACGGCACTGGCTCTATGAGCGGAATCGGTTCCGGCAGCAACGGCGGCGTAGGGTCAGGCGATGGGCGTGGCTTAGGCCCCGGTGAGGGCATGGGAACGGGCGGCGGCGTATTCCGTCCCGGCCGCGGAGTTACTCCGCCCCGGCCAATCTATTCTCCCGATCCGGAGTTCTCAGAAGAAGCGCGCAAAGCAAAGTACCAGGGCACCTGCACTCTGATGATCGTTGTCGCCACTGATGGCCGCCCCATCAACATTCGCGTCGTCAATTCGCTCGGCATGGGGCTCGACGAAAAGGCCATCGAAACTGTCCGCACCTGGCGCTTCGAACCCGGCCAGAAAGATGGCCATCCCGTCAACGTCGAAATGGCCGTCGAAGTCGACTTCCACTTGTACTGAGGAGTTGGTAGTCGTGTCCTCGGTTCTCAGTTACGCACATCCTTCCGAAGCACCGCCAGGTGCGATAGCGAGCGTCGGCTAAAGCCCAGCCTCTGATACAAAACGGCGGTTCTCCACGATCTCGGATGCGTCGCATGCCCTCCGTCATCAAGATGCGGGCATAACCCTTCCCTGCGTCTTCCGGATGGTGCAGACGGCGCTCACTTCCGTGTAGCCCGGAACCTTCAACCGCTCGCCGGCCATGGCTACCAGTCTTCTATCGCGGCAAATTCCCAGAAATGTTCCCAGTTCATGAGTGCGTTTGTTGAACGGGCCGGGTTTGGTGAGCGCCGTGAGTTCCATCATCGCAGCGGAGTGCTCCGCATTTAGTTCGACGAGCTGCGCCTCTGATGCAGATGACAATTTTGCGAGGGATGCGCCATCCTCGCAAACCATCTGAAGAACAGGAGCACCCGCAATCAGATTCCAGCCACGGCGATCCTGGTAGGGGGTATCCAAGAATAAAGCGATCGTCCCCTCCGAAGACAACAACTGCACCAGCGATTCGTAGGCCTCGTGTGTTGGCTCGCGGAGACCGGCCAGTGGACTTAGTTCCGGTACAAACCTGCTCGCCTTTTCCGAGGTCTCGGCGAGGCGAATTCAGTTTGCCGCGTGTTGACGTCCACCCCCACCTGAAGGAGGGGGATTCCAGGCGTCGCGGCTAGGCCGCGACCGAGGTGGGTTCCTGCTGCTGACGGCTGACTGCATCGTTCACTTCACAGGCGATCCGGGCTAGTCCAGCCCGTCCTGCATTGATTGCTGCCACCAGATCGGCGTTGGCTTCATACCCGCATTCCACACAGCAGAACTGAGTCTGGGTCTTGCGGTTGCCTTGACAGGTGCACCCGCATTCCGGACAGGTCCGGCTGGTATTGATCGCCGGTACGGCGATCAGCCGGCCGCCGTTCCAGGCCAGCTTGTATTCCAGCTGACGCCGCAATTCACCCAGCCCTGGTCGAGGATCGATCGATTCAGGCCGGACTTGGCCCGCACCTTGCTGCCCGGACTCTGCATGCTGCCAGCCGCCGAGCTCGTCATGTTGCGTACCCGAAGATCCTCGACACACACAATCGCGTGGTTTTTGCTGATCGCGGTCGAGGCCTTGTGCAGATAATCCCGACGTGCATTGGCTACACGGATGTGAAGGCGGGCGAGCCGAGCCTTCGCTCTTTTCCAGTTCTGGCTGAACTTCTTTTTTCGGCTCAGGGATTGCTGCGCTTTGCGCAGCCTTGTCTGATGCTGACGAAAACTATTCCGTGGTCCATAGAACGTCCCATCGGAAAGGGTCGCCAAGCGGACCACCCCCATGTCTATGCCCACAGCTGTGGCCGATCGATGGACTGGCGCTTCCACCTCACGCTCGGTCTGAATCGAAACCATCCATCTGCCACCAGCCAGGCTCACCGTGACGTTCTTGACCGCACCCAGCACTTCCCGGCTGTCGCGATATCGCACCCAGCCAAGTCTGGGAAGCCAGATGCGGTTGTTGTTTTGTTCCAGACAGGTCCCCTGCGGATAGCGAAAGCTGGCGTGCTTTTCCTTCTTCTTGAAGACAGGCTCTCCAATCAGTTGGGCGCGATTGATTCGGCCCTGTTTCAGCTTCTTCAACGAGTCCAAGCGTCGTGCCCACGCGGCATCCAGGTTTTTCAAGGACTGCTGCAGAGCTTGCGACGGTGCCTCATTCAGCCAGTCCGTCTCTTTGTCCTGCTTCCAGTCGACCAGCACAGCACACAGATCCGCGTAGCTGGCA
>DATNKA010001120.1:0-3605 GCA_035603655.1 Candidatus Acidiferrales bacterium
CACCAGCATCAATAAACACGAAATCACCGCCATGCGGCAATTCGCCGAAGAAGAGCTCGGCGTCGAATTCAAAATAGATGGCCAGATCAATCCGCGCATTGACTGTTCGCAGAGTCCGCTGGCGGTGCGGCTTACGCCGGAGGAGGTCGTGGCCCTTGATATGAATGCTCCGAAGGGAGTGAGCGAATATCGTCGGCTGGCGAAGCATGATCTGGAGAGTCCACCCAACTTGTCGCAAATCGACACCATGTATTTCTGCGGTGGAGGTGTCAATGGATTCGCGATTAATGCCTACGGTGAGATGGGGATTTGTGTGATCTCTCAGCAGGAGACCTTCGGTATACGCGGTTCTGGGGTAAGGCAGGTTTGGGAAGAATCTTTGTTGGAGTTGCGGAATCGCAAGCGGACTCGCGTTACGAAATGTATCCAGTGTCGAATTCAATCGTTGTGCGGGATGTGTCCAGCCAACGGCGAGATGGAAAACGGCGACCGGGAGAGCCCAGTGGAGTTCCTTTGCCACGTGGCGCACCTGCGGGCGGCGGTAGTCGGAGCGGAAATTCCGGCGCACGGGAATTGTGAGTTCTGTGCAGGGGGAACGGAGTACGAGGCTGTGCTTGAGTCGGCTCGGCGGATAGTAAGCAAGGAGGTCGACGTAGAAAACTGGGTGGGGCCGCAGCAGATCTTCTCGATCTTGAATAATTCGAGCACGGCAGCGGGTGGGTGTGGGAGTTGTGGGAACCACTGAACTGGCGATAAGAGGTGAGGCTGAATGAATTGCGAATCGAACCAAGCCGACGGCAAGAAGCCATACGAGCCACCGCGACTGGCTGCGATCAGCCTGCGGCCGGAGGAGGCTGTCCTGGGACACTGCAAGACTTCCTCATCAGGCGGTTCTGTTCAGACCACATGCACGATTCCCCTTGGACCATGCTCCAGCGTCGGGTCCTAGCTATGCTCAAGAAGGCGAGGAGCCAAGGTGAGAAGTGACTTCGATCAAGGGCTGTCTAGGATGCCGGATGAAGATGGCGCCCATCGTAGCCGCTTCTGTGTCGGTGCGGTCTCGGTGGGGGTCGCCGGAAAATGCTCAGACGACGTAGCTTTAGCTCCGTCCTTAAGTCCATTTCGGGTCGAGACTTATCACTGCGACGTAAATGTTACCGTTGAGTGGGTTAGCGATCTCGGCGCGACTCCGGGCCAACGGCTCTTCGATTCCGGTGCGACCTGGCACCTGTGTCAGCGCGAGAATGGATTTCAGTTCGACTTTATTGCGAGAGATCAGCGTTATAAGCGGCTGCTCGTGGACAGTCGCTTTCGTGAGGCAACCCTGCAGATGAGCGCAGAGTATTTCGAATCCTTTTCCGGCTTGGCCACCGACCCCCTGGGCTATCCCCTCGACGAGCTCCTGATCATGCATCGGCTCACGCAGGAGCGAGCGATTGAGCTGCACAGCTGCGGCATCGTCCGGCCGGATGGAAGTGGGAATTTATTTGTTGGGCATTCCGGGGCGGGGAAGAGTACGACGACGCGGCTTTGGACCGAGTGCGAAGCTGCCGAGGTCCTGAGCGACGACCGCATCATTGTTCGGCGGGATGACAGAGAGCAAGAGCAGATTCCTCGCTCCGCTCGGAATGACAAAGCAGAAAACCAGATTCCTCTTTCTCCTCGGAACACCGGCATGCGCATGTACGGCACTCCCTGGCATGGCGAAGCCATGTATGCATCGCCCAACAGCGCTCCGCTGTCGCGCATTTTCATCCTCGAGCATGGCCATGGCAATGTGCTGACCCGGCTGTCTGCCAGCCAGGCGGTCGCCGAATTGTTTGCGCGCAGTTTTGTTCCGTTCCACCGGCATGAGTACGTCGACTCTGCCCTCGATTTCTTGCAGGAACTGGTGGGCTCCGTCCCCGTGTATCACTATTCTTTTGAGCCCGACCAGCGCGCCGTAGACAAGATCCTCAATTTCCACGATTGAACTTCAATGACTGAGCGCGGGGCCGATTCGAAGCTATTCGAAGAGGTAATCCGTGGACTGCTTGAGCAGGGGCTGAAGGTGCGTTTTCAAGCGCGTGGCGCCAGTATGTCTCCCGCAATCCGCGATGGCGAGATTGTGCAGGTTACTCCCGTAATCGTGAGTAACGTGCGAAAGGGCGATATTGTCTTAACTAGATCTAATTACGGCTTCCGGCTTCATAGGATCGTGGTTGCGGACCATGCCCGAGACGAATTCGCCACACGAGGGGATTGCGGTCAGGAAAACGATCCGACGCTGAAGGGAGCGCAGATTCTAGGCCTAGCTCAGGCCAAGGAAGTACACGTGGGACGCAGAGTCGTACCGGCAAAGTTCAGAGGCGTCAGCGGATTCGCGCTGCGATCCGTGGCGCGCGCGCAGCACATCTTTTTGAAAGTTCTAACAGTACCCATGTCGCGTAGATCCTCGTCGCGCACCGCCCTCGGGATATTGGGCTTGTTGCTCGTTCTCTTGGCGGCCTCGCAATCGCGCGCCCAAGTCGCGGTCGACGCCACAACTTCGTTGGCAGGTTTGGCCCCCTCGGGCACCAATACTGGGACCTTCAATCACACGACGTCGGCAGGGGCAAATCGTCTGCTGATCGTCAGCGTTGCCATGGACATCGTCAACTCGCCTGGGTCAACGGTTACTGGAGTCACCTACAACGGAACGGCGCTCACCCGGTGGGGATCTCACAACGATGCCGGCGCTACGCGTCGAGTGGAGATGTGGTATCTGCTCAATCCGGCTTCGGGAAATAATCTGCCGGTCGCAGTCACCATTGACGTCACGACAGCGGGGGCAACCGTTGGCACTTCGGCTGCCGCTACGACTTTCACAGGAGTGGATCAGACTGTCCCGCTAGCCGCCTTCGATTCTGTTGATGGAGCCAACGGCACTAATTCGCAGCTCGATATCCCCAGCGTCATCAATGGAATGGTGTTGGATGTCCTGGCGACAGGCGGCGACCAGACGGTTACAGTCTCGGGTCCTCAGGTTTCGCAGTGGAACTTGACCAGTCCTGGCACGCTTGCTCAAGGATCGTTAACCAGCACTGGCAGCAGCCGCACGGGCGCGCCCAGCGTCCCGATCTCCGAAACCTTCAGCGGAACATCCAATTGGGCCCTGGGCGCGGTCTCGATCAATCCCAGCAGCGCCGACCTAGGAGTTTCGACCAGCGTCAGCGCGGTCACTCTTGGTCAACATTCTACCTACAACATTACGGTGACGAACGCCGGCCCGTCGGCAGCCCTTGCTGCCAAACTGACTGACACGTTTGCTGCGACCGGCCTCACCCTCGTGTCAGTCACGCCGAGTGCGGGAACGACTTGCACGACCGCAGCGACAATAACTTGCACTCTTCCCGCATCATTCGCGAGCGGGGCAGTGGCGACCATCGCGGTCGTAGTGTCGACCACGGCTGCAGGCTTCTATCAGAATACCGCCGTCGTATCCGATTCCGGTACGCCTCCGGACCCCAACACCGGTAACAATACTTACGTTGCACTGGCGCCGGTGGTGAGTGTTGTGTGTTCAGGCGCTAGTCTCGGTCCAGCCCTGACACCGCTGAGTGGTGTGTTGAATACATATTTTCCGG
>DATNKA010001121.1:0-2624 GCA_035603655.1 Candidatus Acidiferrales bacterium
AGCGCATAGATAATGGAGGGCGTCCCGCGGAACAATGGCACGAGCCGCAAGATCAGCCATGCGGCCACGAATAGCCCAACGTGGGCGAGAAATAACGCGAGAACAAGGTGTCCCTGCTGTAAAAGCAGATCCTTGCGTATTTGCGTCATGCTGACAAAGAGAGATGCGGGCAACGCGAAGCTCAGTGCCAGTTTGCTCAATCCCGCGGACTGATCCGCGTCGAATGCATCGCGTTTGCCCGCGAGGTAGCCGAGCGCGAGTACAAAGAAGACCGGAAGCAGGGCCCCCGCTAGTCCACTGATATTCATAACAGTCCTCCAAATCTTTGGAAAGAATTTCTAAAACTCGATCTTTGTTCTGAATCCGAAAACCACAGCGCGTTGCCGCCCCCCGCCCACATTTGCGTAGTACTGGACAACGGGCTGTAGTCGGAGCATTGGTGCAACATCCAGGAGAGCGTTGCACTCCACAGCGCGCTCGGCCTTCCAGGAGGGGGCCTCGGGCTGGAGGAACAGTGAACTCAGATTGTTCTGCACGAAACCGAGCGACACGGTGTTGTGAATGGGCAGGGGAATTGGTTCATTGAAGCGCAACCCGGCGGTGAGTTCCCTATTGTTGCGATTGACGGCTGCTGGGCTCCAGTCGTAGGCGAACGTCGCGTCCAATCCTTTTCCGCTCTGAGGGTCGACACGCCAAAGAGCCTGGCTCGCCATCCAGTACAAGAGGTAGTTGCCCGAACGTGGAGTTGTGCTGGTTGGTGTTGTGAATTTGCCGGGATTGTAAGAAGCACCGAACTGATAAAGTCCCGAATAGCCTTTACGGCTCTCAACGTTATCGAAAGCTCGTACGGACGACGCTTTCTTCCCTGGAGTGAATCCGATCTCGGATATGCTCACCGGCACCCCACGAAACTGTGGGACGAATCCGGTCGGGTTATGAGCATAGGGATTGCGATCCTCGGCCTCGACCATCGATTTCACGTAGAGGTGATTGATCGGTACAACTCGCACCTCCATTGCGGGCGTAGATGGTGGATCGTAGGACTCATAATTGGTAAAGAGATTGCCTAGGGCATACCCCATCGGCTCGAAAATGAAAGATCCGCCGTCGTGTTGCGTCCCGTAGAAATCCTGGCCGGCAAACTGCCCCACTCGTGCAGTGAGCCGTTCGTTCAGCCAGCGTTTTTCCATCCACCAGGAATCGAGACGAAAGGTGTTCCCGCTGGACATGCCACTTGGGCTCGTGAGCGTTCCCAAATAGTTGCCGAGTATGCCCCCGCCTTGCCAAAGCGCGGTTGCATGGAAATACAATCCTTGCTGATGCACTAAGGCCCCAAAATCGATGTCTACGGTTCCTCGTACGCGGTTCCAACTCGCGAGACGCTCCTTTTGCACGCTCTTGATGTTCCAGAGAGAATCGCTGATGTACTGCAAGTCGAAATTGACACCTCGTTCCAGGAGCCGTGACCGTTCACCTCCCCAGTCCCCAAAGAGATGGCCGTGGGGCCCTAGCCCTGTTTCGTGGCTGTCCGGGCCGCTCAGCGTTTCACCTTGTTGTGTCTGGGAATAGGCGGGGGGCGCGAAGATGCTCATCCCGAGCAACGCAACCCCCACCAGACACACGAATTGTGCAGCACGTCCTTGCATCGCTCTCTCTGCTCTCTGCCTCAGGCTGGTGTGACTTTCGCGACGTATGGGTGGACCATCTTCGCCGGATCAACGACGCGGTCGAATTCGTCTTCCGTTACAAAACCCAGCTTCATTGCTGCGTCCTTCAGAGTGAGGTCGTTGTCCAGCGCGTAGTGCGCGATCTTCGACGATTTGTCATAGCCAATGACCGGCGAAAGCGCGGTCACCAGCATCAGTGAGCGATCCACGTATTCCTTGATCTTCTTTAGATTCGGCTTCGTCCCTTCGATCAAAAACTTGCGGAAGTTGGTGCAGCCATCCGTGAGGATCGTGATGGAATGAGTGATGTTGAAGATGATGAGAGGCTTGTAGACATTCATCTCCAGGTAGCCACCTGCTCCCCCAAAGCCCACGGCGACATCGTTGGCCATCACCTGGACGGAAATCATGGTAAGTGCCTCTGCCTGTGTGGGATTCACCTTGCCGGGCATAATCGACGAACCCGGCTCGTTCTCCGGAATCTTCAGTTCTGCAAAGCCTGCCCGCGGGCCACACGACATCAGGCGAATGTCGTTTGCAATCTTGTAGAGCGAGACGGCGAGAGTTCGCAACGAACCGGAGAGCTGAACCAGGGCGTCATGAGATCCTTGCACCGCGAACTTGTTGGGTGCGCTGACGAAGGAAAGGTTTGTGAGCTTTGCAATTTCCGCAGCGGCCGCGTCGCCGAAGTCTGGAGCTGCGTTGATGCCTGTTCCCACTGCTATGAACATTGCGGCGGCGGTGAACGTAAAGGAGCGGCTTATACCCGCGGTGACTGCGCTGCGCGATGCGATCGCGGCGAACGCCGAGCAGTGGAAAGATATCGTTAAGATCGGGCGCACGCATATGCAGGACGCCACACCGCTTACGCTTGGGCAGGAGTGGTCGGGATACGCCGGTGTACTTACTGACGATCTTGAGCGCATCGAGGATACGTTGAAAGGCGTGTATCGGCTC